>NZ_FNIN01000023.1 GCF_900104045.1 Desulfonauticus submarinus | reverse complement strand
ATACCATCTCTAATTCGGGTTCTATTAATGCTACTGCTAATGAAAATGATGATGGGCAAGCTTATGGCATTTATGCCTATGACTACAACAACATCACCAATTCAGGCAGCATGTCTGCTACTGCTAACGAAAACGACGCTACAGGGGAAGCTTACGGCATTTATGCCGAAAACAACAACACTATATTCAATTCAGGTTCTATTTCTGCTAATGCTAATGAAAACAGTGCTGATGGATATGCCTATGGCATTAGAGCCTATGACTCCAACACCATTACTAATTCGGGCTCTATTAATGTTAATGCTAGTACTAATGACGTAGGCACTGATGGATATGCCTATGGTATTTTTGCCGAGAACTCTAACACTATCTCCAATTCAGGTTCTATTACTGCCATAGCTAACAATAATGATGGTGAGACTTATGTTTATGGCATTTATGCAAATAAATACAACACCATCTCTAATTCAGGCAGCATTTCTGCTACTGCTAACGAAAACGATGATGATGGGTATGCCCATGGCATTAGAGCCTATGACTCCAACACCATTACTAACTCAGGCAGCATTTCTGCTAGTGCTAATAATAATGCCATTGACGGATTAGCAGCAGGCATTGCAATTGCCAACGATTCCAACACCATTACCAACAGAGGTAGCATTATTGCTAGAGCAAGTGGGAATGGTGGAGAAAATAAGGCCTATGGTATTTATATAACTGGAGATGACAATACTATTACCAATAGCGGAAGCATTAAAGCTTATGGTAAAACAAGTTATGCAATTTATATTAATGGAAATAACAATGTTTTAAACTTAGAAAAGGGGTGTTCTCTGCATGGAGATATTGCAGACCTTGGGTTTGAAGGAACAGCAACAACAGTAAATCTTGCTTCTGGAAATCGTTACTATATAACTTATGATGGGATAGATCCAACAGTAAAAGCTCCTGGATTTTTAGTTACTCAAAAAAAAGATGGAAATTTTGATGGTCGAGCAAATGGTTTAATTGCTAGTGTAGACCCTAAGAAATTGCCTGTTAGTTCAAGCGAGGCTCAAACTGTTGGTACAGGGCAAGCTTTACACTCTGTGCTTTTTGACAGAATGAAGGCAGGGGGCAATTCTTGGTGGACTACTGGATATGGAAATGTGATTTATAGAGATGAGGATAAGACTCATTCTAGAGGCATATTAACAGGAATAGATACAAAATTAGGTTTTTTAAAAAGACTTGGAGTATTTGCTGGTTTAAGTAGAGGGTATGCCAAAGAAAATGATAATACATGGGAAGTAAAGAGTCGAGGATATACATTAGGTACATATGCAGAGGCTAAGTTTAATAAGCTTAGTTCAGGGTTTGTTTTATCTTATGGAAAAGA
>NZ_FNIN01000022.1 GCF_900104045.1 Desulfonauticus submarinus | reverse complement strand
AATTATTTTTTACGCTCCAATATAAAACTTTACACAGATTCTGAATTTTCCTTTGGTTCTCACCAAAGAAGAGGTTTCCACCTCTCTCTTGGAGTGATTATCTCCCTTTAAATCTATTCCCACACATCTATCCCCAATTAAAATTCCCATAAGGATAATTTGTTTTTTCGTTTATTACTGATTTAGTATTGTTAGTATTTAGAATGTATTTTTAATCAAAAATTTTTTTTGATTAAAAAATTTTGAATTATTAAAAAATAAGAAAATAAGAAATGTTAGTAAAAAGTTAAATAAATTAAAATAATTTACTATATAAACTAAAAAACAAATAGTATTAAATATATAGTCAATATTTCTATTTATTTAAAAAATAATATTATAATTTCTTTATATTTCATATATATATGAATAATTTATGTTTAAAAACTATTAAAATCTAAAAATAAATAAATTATTAATAAATACTATTGACAATATAAATATATTCAAATAGCGATTATTTAATTTAATTTATCTATCAAAAAAATAAAATTTTTTGAAAATTTAAATTAAGATGATTAAATTTTTAATGTTTTGTCTTTGTTATATGTTTTTGTTAATATTTCTTTGATATTGTATTTCATATAATAAAAATTAGGAGAAAAATATGAAGATGAAAAAGTGTTTTTTTCAATTTATGTTTATGCTTATATTGCTAATATTTTGTAATATATTTTTTATTTATTCTGCTAATGCAACGGATTATATTTTATATTCTGGGGATTCGTCTAATCAAACTAATGCCCAAGATAAGACAGGAGCCCCAATTCCTCTTAATCCTTATGATTCTTTTACTATTGAATCTGGGGCAGGTATTGATATACCTAGTTCTTCTTCCAATCATACAGCTATTCAATCTAGTAGTAATAGTAAAATAAATAATTATGGATCTATCACTATAAATACTGTAGGATCAACTGTTTATGGTATCGATGCTACTGACTCCAACTTTATCTACAACTATGGAACTATTAATATAACATCTCCTCTCATGGTTGCTGAGTTTAATATTTGCGGCATTAATGCTACAGATTCGAATTCTATATATAATTATGGAACTATTAAGATAACAACTAGTGGTAACTTATCAAAAGGAAATATTTATGGCATTTATGCTGTTGATAATAACTTTATCTACAATTATGGTTCTATTACTTGTAACATTGTTAATAGAAGGTTGGAAAACGTTTATGGCATAAGAGTTAGTAGTTACAATACTATATATAATTATGGAGATGTTGTTATTAAGGTTAATAATAAAGATTGGGGGGGTGTGATTTATAATTTTGAAATAAAGTATCATAATACTATATATAATTATGGTAAAATTTTAAATACAATTAATGGAGTTGGCCCTAATCATGGAGACTTTTTTGTTTTTTGTGTGGCTGCTAGTAATTATAATACCATATACAATTATGGCACTATTTCTACTACAATTAATAAAAGTCATAATGCGGATGTTTATGGTTTGCAGTTTTATGATAATAATAGAATTTTTAATTATGGTACTATTTCTGCTGCTGCTAATGAGAGTGTGGAGGGAAGAGTTTATGGTGTTTCTCTGCATGATTCCAATATTTTTATTAATGGTGGCTCTATTACTGCTAGAGCAAGGGAGAATAGAGATGAAAATAAGGCTTATGGTATTTATGTAGATGGTGATGACAATACTATTACTAATAGCGGAAGCATTAAGGCTTATGGTAAAACAAGTTATGCAATTTATATTAGGAGAAATAACAATGTTTTAAATTTAGAAAAGGGATGTTCTCTGCATGGAGATACTGCAGACCTTGGGCTTGAAGGAACAGCTACAACTATAAATCTTTCTGGACAGCGTTATTATATAACTTATGATGGGATAGATCCAACAGTAAAAGCTCCTGGATTGTTAGTTGTTCAAGAAAGAGATGGTAATCTTGATGGTCAGGCAAATGGTTTAATTGCTAGCGTAGACCCTAAGAACTTGCCTTTTAGCTCAAGTGAGGCTCAAACTGTTGGCACAGGGCAAGCTTTACACTCTGTGCTTTTTGGCAGAATGAAGGCAGGGGGCAATTCTTGGTGGACTACTGGATATGGAAATGTGATTTATAGAAAAGATAATGACTCAGATGCACAAGGGATTGTAGCTGGAATAGATAAAAAGGTAGGTTTTTTAAAAAGATTAGGTTTTTTTGTTGGTTTGAACTGGGCTAATTCCCAAGAGGAGGATAGTCTTTGGGAAGTAAAGAGTCGAGGATATACATTAGGTACATATGCAGAGGCTAAGTTTAATAAGCTTAGTTCAGGGTTTGTTTTATCTTATGGAAAAGA
>NZ_FNIN01000021.1 GCF_900104045.1 Desulfonauticus submarinus | reverse complement strand
CATTTAGAGAATATTTTTGTATATTTTGTATCATCTTTTTTCCTTGCTTCTAATTAATGGGCTTAGACTTTTAGAGTAAAATTTTTAGAGAGGCAAGTTTTAATATTGGAGCGGGAGACGGGATTTGAACCCGCGACTTCAACCTTGGCAAGGTTGCACTCTACCACTGAGTTACTCCCGCGGATATTGATTTTTGAGAGAACTAGGAAAAAGATTTTAAGTGGAGGCGGCATCCGGATTTGAACCGGAGAATGGCGGTTTTGCAGACCGCTGCCTTACCGCTTGGCTATGCCGCCTTGTTTGGAGCGGGAGACGGGATTTGAACCCGCGACTTCAACCTTGGCAAGGTTGCACTCTACCACTGAGTTACTCCCGCTCACATACTTGAGACGTACTTCTTTAATCCAAGCTATGTTTAACTGTCAAGGTTTTGTTTCGGTAGTTTTTAATTAGTTTTTCTCTTAAATGGCATAGTTTTTCACTTAAGGATACGTGGTAAATGTGTGGATTTATAAGTCTTCTTACTCCTTGGTCAAGTTCTTTTAAATCTTGTTCACGTTGTTTTTTAATTTCTATTAATGATGGGAATTCATAGACTATTTTTCCATTTTGTTGAATTGGTTTTTGAAGTAAATCTGCCTTCAGGATTTCTTTTTTATACAAGGTCCGGAATATTTTGCTATCTTGTGGATGAAAAATAGTAAATTTTTCTTTATCAAAAGGATGTTCTTTTTTTAGGCAGATTAAGTCTGCCATTGCTTTACCTCTTGTGTCTATAAGTCGATAGGTTTTTTTATCTCCTGGAATTAAAGTTTTGGCAGGAGAATCTGAGATTTTAAGAGCAGGTTTCCAAGAATTTTTAGTTTTTACTCCTGTAAGTTTGTAAACCCCATCTAAACTACAACTTCCAGCTGAAGTAATTAATCTTGTTCCTACCCCGAATACAAGTTTGGAAATTATTTCTTTAGGATTTAAATTATATTCTTGAGCTTCTTGTTCTATTTGAGTTAAGATTTGGTGAATGACTAATTCGTCTAGTTGATTAGAAAGTACAATGACACAATTTTCAAATCCTGCTTTTTTTAGTTCCTTATAACATTGTACAGCTAAATAGGCCAAGTCTCCTGAATCAATGCGTATTCCTATGGGATTTTTTCCTAGAGTTTTTAATTTTTTAAAGGTTTTAATGGCATTAGGTAGACCACTTTCCAAGGTATTTATAGTATCAATAAGCAAAATGCAGTTGTCTGGAAAGGTTTTTGCAAACGCCCAAAAAGCTTCTTCTTCTGAATAGCCAAGGGCTATAAATGCTTGAACTAAACTATGAGCATGAGTCCCTTTAGGTGTAAGTCCTAAACAAAAACAAGTACCAGTGTTAGAGGAAAAATCTACTCCACCAATAATAGCTCCTCTAGTGCCTGCATTTCCTCCAAATCCTTGGGCACGCCTTAAACCAAAATCTATTACAATTTGGCCTTTAGCTGCTTCTTTGATTCTAGCAGCCTTAGTAGCTATAAGAGTTTGATAATTTAAGATGTTTAAAAGAGGTGTTTCAATTATTTGGGCTAGGGCAAAAGGCCCTTTTATGCTCACTACTGGCACATGAGGGTGTACTACTCTGCCTTCTGGAATTGCCTCTATGTTTAGAGTAGAAAAGTCTATATCCTTAAGCCAGGTTAAGAAATTTTTTTTAAAAAGAGGTTTGAGAGAATTGTTTTTTAAACTTTTGAGAAATTCAATTTCTTGTTTTTTGGGTTTTGCCTGAGAAAGCCATTCAAAAAAAGTTTCTAAGCCCGCAAAAATACAGAAACCTGCTTGATGGGAGCCGTAGTTAGGATAAGATCGAAAAAAATAATCAAATTGGACCTCTATTTCATGTATATTATAGTCAAAATAAACTTGGGACATGGTTAACTGATAGAAATCTGTAAAAAGAAATTTTTGACTCCATGATTTTAAAATACTCATATACCTATCCTAAAGTTTGTATTTTTAAAAAACTTCCATTATTTTTTTAAATTTGCTCCCTAGTTATTATTTTAACTCCACTCGCTTTCATTTCTTGAATGGCCTTTTCTTCATCTTGTGGATTAATATTTACTGCCCTACATCCATCAATAATAACATATGTTTCATAACCAAGCTCTACTCCATCAAGGGCAGTAAATTTTACACAATAATCAGTAGCTAGGCCAACTAAAAATATTTTTTTTATATTATGTTTCTTTAAAAAATCATCTAACTCTGTCTGTTTTTGTTTAGCATTGTCAAAAAATCCGCTATAACTGTCTATTAAAGGATCTGTCCCTTTGTAAATGACTTTTGTTATTTTTTGGCGATTCAAATGAGGGTGAAAATCCGCTCCTTTACTATTTTGGATACAATGATCTGGCCATAGGATTTGCATAATCCCATTAATATAAATGATGTCCCCTGGTTTTTTGTTATGCGTAGAGGCAAAGCTAATATGGCCTTTGGGATGCCAGTCTTGAGTAGCAACAACCAAATTAAATTTATTCATGAGGGCGTTAGCTACAGGTACTACTTCGTCTCCTTTGGGGACAGGCAAAGCTCCATTTGGGCAAAAATCATTTTGGATATCTACTAATAACAAGGCTTTCATTTTTATCCCCTTTGAATTAAAAAGTAATAGTTGTTTTTCCTCTATTTTTGAGTTAAAATAAACATAAAGTGTAATTTTCGGGAAAGCAACTTTAAATTTAGGGAGAATTAAAGAATAAATAACGCTTTAACAAATTATTTACATATTAACATTAAAAATAGAAACTTTTAAGCTTTGGGTGGAGAAAATGAAGGATGTAAGATTTAAAATGCGATTATGGTTTGAAGATGAACAGGGACGAATAATTTTTGGTCCTGGTAGAGCACTTTTACTTCAAAAAGTAAAGGAATGTGGGTCTTTGAATAAGGCTGCTAAGGAACTAGGTATGTCTTATCGTGCCGCATGGGGAAAAATAAAAGCAAGTGAAGAAGTATTAAATCAGAAGTTATTGGCAAAGACTGAAGGCTCTAAAAGTTTTACCCTTACAGAAATAGGCTTACAAATTTTGGAAAAATATGAAAATTGGCGAAACAGTGTGTATGAATTTGCCCAAAAAGAAGCTAACTTTTTCCCAAAGATTAAAGAAAACCTTTAAATATTAAAACAAAAATTAAACTTGGTAAGAGATTAGTAATACGTATCTCTTTTATTTTTAAAAGGCTAAGTCCTAATCCTAAAATAAGGATTCCGCCCACTGCAGTGAGCTGATTTATTAAAATAGGAGTAAAAAAAGGTTGGATTGCCTTGGCAAGAAGGGTTAGGCTTGTTTGATAAATAAAAAGGGGAATAATGGAAAAAAGGACTCCAATGCCATAAGATGCACTCAGGGCTATAGCAGTAAACCCATCAAGGGTAGCTTTGGTAAAAAGTAAAGTAGGGTTGTGAGAAATTCCTTCTTCTAAAGCTCCTAAAATAGTTAAAGAGCCTATACAAAAAATTAAAAAAGATGTTAAAAGACCCTGAGTAAATGTTGGTGAGGAAGAATTACATTTTTGTTTGAGCTTTTCACACAGAAAGATGAATTTTTTTTCTAAATCAAAACCTTCTCCTATAATAGCACCACCTAAAAGGGAAAATATCAATAAAAGTAAATTTTCTACTCTTAGAGCCATTTGCATGCCAATAAGTAGAGTGCAAAGTCCAATAGCTTGAAATACTGTTTTATGTATTCGTGGGGGGATGTGTCGTTTAAATGTCAAGCCTATTAAACTGCCAATTGTGACAGTAACAACATTAACGAGTGTGCCTAGGGGAAGTGCTTCCAAGAGAGATCTCCTGTTCAAGGGCTGATAATAAACTAATGGTAAGATTTAGAAAATCTGCTTCAGTAAGAATACCTACTAGTTTGTTGTCTTTTAATACAGGGAGACAACCATACTTATGATTTACAAGAATTTGAGCAGCCTCTTTAAGAGGCATATCTGGTGGCACAGTGGTAATGTCTTTTCTCATTATTTCACAGATAGGAATGCTAGCGTCTAATTCTGCTTGAGTTTTTTCATCTATTTCAGCAAGCTTAGATATAGTAGCAGCTAAAATATCCCGGTGGGTTATAAGGCCGACAAAGTTATTTTTACCATCTACTATGGGAATGTGTCTAATACGAGCAAGATTCATAAGAGATTTGGCATGGGCAATTGTATCACTAAATTTTAAGGTAAAAACGTCTTTACTCATTAAATCTGCTACTTTTAGCATAACTAAATCTCCTATTTTTTCTGGATAGGATCTAAATATTTTTATAAATGAAAGATGTATAAAAGGCAAGTAAGTAAAATAAAATGTCGGAATGGTTATAATTATGTCTATTTTTTAACTTCAACGGATTAAATTAAAAATAAAAAATTAACAATATTATATATTTTAAAATTAAAACAGACAATAATAATTTTATTTTATTACAATTGTTTAAGTTTGTTTTCATTGATAATATCTTTAGTAAAGGCATATTTTGAGGAGGAAGTGTGACTGCTAAAGAGATTTTTGATGTTGTAATTGTTGGTTTAGGCCCAGCAGGGAGTGTATTAGGTTATATTTTAGCAAAGCACGGAATTAATGTAATTGGTGTTGATTATAGGAGTTTTCCTAGATTTAAGCTTTGTGGAGGATTAATTACTTGGAAGACTCAGCAGTTAATAGAAAAGGTATTACAGAAGGATACTTCGTTTTTAACAAAGACAATAATTTATTCTAGCAAAGAGTATGGTATGGGTTGTGGGGATTGGTTATATCAGGGACATTTAGATATCCCATTTAAAATAGTGGATAGGTATTTATATGATTTTTTTTGGTTTGAGCAATTTAAGCGTGTTGGGGGAAAATATGTTAAAGCAAAAGTTGTGGGCTTAGACTTGTCTTCTAGTAGTATTATTTTGTCTTCTGGAGAAAGAGTTCGTGGCCGTTATATTGTTGGAGCAGATGGTGTATTTAGTATAATCAGAAGAAAGTTGGCAACTAAAAGCAAAATTACTAAGCCAGGCAATATAAATCAAGTGTTGGCCATAGAGGGGTTTGTGCCTTTGGATCAGATAAAGCTATCCTATAAGCCTTATATTTTTTTTGGAAAGGTGCCTTTGGGGTATGCGTGGATTTTCCCTGCGAAACAAGGTTGGGCTTTAGGTATATTAAGTCAGGTTAGAGATGCTAGGAGGTTAAAGCAAATTTTTCTTGAATTTTGTGTTAAATGGGCCAAAACTTATAAGCAGAAAATATATGCTCATTTTTTACCTTATGGAGATTTTGAAAAAAGGCCTGTTTATAAAAATTGTTTTTTAATTGGAGATGCTGCAGGGTGGGTAGATCCTCTTCTAGGAGAAGGAATATATTATGCGCATAAGAGCGCTTTAATTTTAGCTACAGCTTTTTTACAAGGACAATTTAAATTGCCTGTTGTAAGAGAAAAGTTTATTCACGACTTAAAAGAGGAGTTACAAGAGCTACGTTATGCTCTTTTTTGGAGAAAATGTTTGTTTACTATGGGTAAATTTAATAATTTTGCTTTGTTAAAATGGTTATTTCTTAAGAAACATAAGATGTTTGAAAATATTATTCATGGGAAGAGCTCTTTTTGTTTTGGGAAATATTTAGGGAACAGGATTTAAGGAAGTTTAAATTTCAAAGAAGAGAGAGATTATGCGCAGAGATTTAAAAAGACTTAGAGAAAGAATGGTAAAAGAACAAATTGAAGCAAGAGGGATAAAAGATCCCTTGGTTTTACAAGCAATGCGTAAAGTCCCTAGGCATTTTTTTGTAGATGAAGCTTTGGAAAATCAGGCTTATTGTGATCATCCTTTGCCGATAGGACATGGGCAAACTATTTCCCAACCATATATAGTGGCATTAATGTCACAACTCTTGTGTCCTACACCAGGGCTGAGTGTTTTGGAAATAGGAACTGGCTCTGGTTATCAAGCTGCTATTTTAGCTGAAATGGGATTAGATGTTTATACTGTAGAGAGAATAAGGAGTTTATATCTAAAAGCTATGAAGCTTTATAGAGAGTTAAGATATTTTTCTATTAAATTAAAGTTAGATGATGGTACTTTAGGTTGGCCTGAAAATGCTCCTTTTGATAGAATAATTGTGACTGCAGGCGCTCCTCAAATTCCTGAACCTTTAATAGAGCAGTTAGCAGACCCAGGAATAATGGTAATTCCTGTTGGAGAGGGAAAGAGACATCAAACTTTGATACGAATTAAAAAAGAGAAAGGAGAAATTCAAAAAGAGGACTTTGGAGGAGTAATGTTTGTGGATTTAGTTGGGAGATTCGGGTGGTAAGAGCAAAGATATTCTCTAAATTTTGGGAAGTTGCAAAAAGTAAAGGTGCATTGCAGACACTTATATTTGTTTCTATTACTGAATCAATTTTTTTTCCTATTCCTCCAGATGTTCTTTTAATTCCAATGGGCCTAGCAAAAAGGGAGAAGGCTTTTTTTTATGCAGGAATATGTCTTATAGGATCTATTGTAGGAGGGATTATTGGTTATTATTTAGGCTATTTTTTTATGGATAGCATAGGGCAAAGTTTAATTAGATTTTATGGACTAGGAGACAAGTATCTTTATCTCCAACATCTTTATCTTAAATACGAATTTTGGGCAGTTGGTATTGCTGGGCTTACTCCTGTGCCTTATAAATTATGTACTCTTACTGCAGGTGCCTTTAAAATACCTATTTTGTCCTTTACTTTGGTTTCTTTGTTCAGTAGAGGTGTACGGTTTTATACCATTAGTGCTCTTATTTTTTGGCAAGGAGAAAAGGCAAGAAATTTTCTAGAAAAGAGATTTAATTGGGTAATGAGCTTGACTGTAGGATTGTTGATATTAGGTTTTATAGCATTAAAATGGTTTTAATACATTTGCTTTAAAAGGAGTGGATATATGACAGAGTGCAGTTCTTGTAATTCAAACAGTAATTCCAATAGTAGCTCTAAAGTTACAAAATCTATTCAAGATGAGATTATTTCTTCTACCTTAGCTAAAATAAAATATAAAATTTTTGTGATGAGTGGAAAAGGTGGGGTTGGAAAGAGCTCAGTTGCTACAAATTTAGCTGTTGCTTTAGCTGAAATGGGAGAAAAAGTAGGCCTTTTGGATGTTGATATTCATGGGCCAAGTGTTCCTCACTTACTGGGGTTAAAAGGACTTTTAGATGTTGATGAACATAAATTCATAAAACCTAAAAAATTTAATGATAACTTAGCAGTAGTTTCAATGGAGTGTTTACTTACAGATCCAGATCAAGCAGTACTGTGGCGTGGACCAATGAAGACTTCTGCTATTAGACAATTTGTTTCAGATGTAGATTGGGGCGAGCTGGATTTTTTGGTCATAGACTCTCCTCCTGGCACGGGTGATGAGCCAATGACTGTTTTAAAGACTATTCCAGATGCGCTTTGTGTAGTAGTAACAACCCCTCAAGAGGTATCATTGGCAGATGTACGTAAAGCGATTAATTTTCTTCAATATGCTAAGGCCAATATTTTGGGTATCGTAGAGAATATGAGTGGCCTTATTTGTCCTTACTGTAAAAAAGAAATTTCTTTATTTAAGAAGGGCGGGGGCAGAGAACTTGCTTCTAGATTAGGATTAGATTTTTTGGGTGCTATACCTTTAGATCCTGCCACTGTGGTGGCTGGGGACTTAGGAAAACCAGTGGTTTTGTTAGAAGAAGATTCTTTTGCTAAGAGTGCTTTTTTAGAGTTGGCAAAAAAAGTTAAAGAAAAAGCAGAAAATAGTTTAGAGGTGCTTTCAAGTATACATAAATAATATTTTAGGGTTAAACTTACTAGATTGGCGGAAATAGAGAAGTAATTTTGAAAAAAATTTTTTCAACTAAGAAAAAAATACTTGCATTTTCAAAAATAAGGATATAAGAACGCTTTTTCCGTTGGGCTGGCGTAGCTCAATTGGTAGAGCAGCTGACTTGTAATCAGCAGGTTGCGGGTTCGAGTCCCATCGCCAGCTCCATTTGACAAAAGATAAAAAGAGACTAGAGGGTAATAGAGTTTGCTCTTTGGTTTCTTTTTTTGGAGGGGTTCCCGAGTGGCCAAAGGGAACAGACTGTAAATCTGTCGGCGAATGCCTTCGGAGGTTCGAATCCTCCCCCCTCCACCATTAAAATTTTTTGAGTAGGAGACAGGAAATTCCTGTTGCTTGACTACTCTTTTATTTTAGAAGCGGGAATAGCTCAATTGGCTAGAGCATCAGCCTTCCAAGCTGAGGGTTGCGGGTTCGAGTCCCGTTTCCCGCTCCAAAAAAAAGTCAAGCCAGAGTGCCCACGTAGCTCAGTCGGTGGAGCACTTCCTTGGTAAGGAAGAGGTCACCGGTTCAAGTCCGGTCGTGGGCTCCAGGTTTTCCTGCCTACAGTCAAAGATTTTATATATTTTTAATTTGTGGGTATGTTTTTTTAGTGAAGAAAGAATTTTAAAAGACAGGGGGTATGAGATGGGCAAGGCAAAGTTTGAGCGGAAGAAGCCGCATGTAAATATTGGTACGATAGGTCATATAGATCATGGTAAGACGACGTTGACGGCTGCGATAACGAAGATATTAGCGATGAAGGGTGAGGCGGAGTATATTCCGTTTGATGAGATAGACAAGGCTCCTGAGGAGCGAGAGAGGGGTATAACGATAGCGACAGCGCATGTTGAGTATGAGACGGACAAGCGTCATTATGCGCATGTAGATTGTCCTGGGCATGCTGATTATATTAAGAATATGATAACGGGAGCAGCTCAGATGGATGGGGCGATATTGGTGGTAGCGGCTACAGATGGTCCTATGCCTCAGACAAG
>NZ_FNIN01000020.1 GCF_900104045.1 Desulfonauticus submarinus | reverse complement strand
AGAATAGGTTATCTTTATCTAAAGATGGATGAATACAAAGATGATGCAGGATTAAAAGTAGATAAGAGGACATCAGGCTTTTTAACCAGTAGAGGGGAGTTAAACTTTATCACTAAGACTCAAAAGTCCACATTAATTCCTCGTATAGGTATAGCTAATCACAAGAGGATTACAGGAGATAATAAAGTGGATATGTGGGTGGCAGGTAAGAAGTTTAGTGAAGTAAGTCTTAAAGAAGAAGCAGACGAGACATATGGATTTATAGGGATGAATGCCAATTATTTTTTACGCTCCAATATAAAACTTTACACAGATTCTGAATTTTCCTTTGGTTCTCACCAAAGAAGAGGTTTCCACCTCTCTCTTGGAGTTATTATCTCCCTTTAAATCTATTCCCAATTAAAACTCCCATAAGGAACAAATTATTCTTATGGGAGTTTTATTTTTTGTATCTAAAAGTTTTCTTGTCAAAGTAACTTTAAATAATTAATAGAAAAAGATATGAAAATACTAAAATAAGAAAAACCCAAAAAGGAGTCTTTATGTTAAAAAACAAGGTAGAAGAAGTATTGGATAAAGTAAGGCCAATGCTTCAAGCCGATGGCGGAGATGTAGAGTTAGTGGAAGTAACAGATAATGGTATTGTTAAAGTAAAATTACAAGGCGCATGTCATGGATGCCCTATGGCCCAAATGACTTTAAAAAATGGCATAGAAAGATTACTTTTAAAAGAGATCCCTTCTCTTAAAGGCGTAGAAGCTGTTCAAGATTAAAAAATTTCCCATATCCCAAACTTAACAAAAAGTTTGTGGATATGGGAAAAACATCATAGAATTACCAATTTTTAATTAAAAGTCCTCTAAAAGTAATTCTTGTAAATCTTTACGAGAAGAACTGCCTTTTTGAGCAGGGTGTCCGAAAGCAATTACAGCCATTAATTCTAAATTTTTACAATCTGTTTTTAATATCTCATGAACTTTTTTTTCTTGATTTAAAATTTCTCCTAACCAAACTCCTCCCAATCCCAAATCACAAATAGCTAGCAACATATTTTGAATACAGGCTCCAATTGCTTGAGCATCTTTTATTTTATGATAAGAGGCTTGTTTGTCTAAAAAAACAACAATTAACACCTTAGCCTGCCTAACAATAGACGCATATTTTGTACACGTTGCCAATTTTAATTTTCTATCTTCATCAGTTACTACTAAAAATCGCCAAGGCTGATTATTCAAACCTGAGGGAGCCCACTTTCCTGCTTCTAAAATTTTTAAAACATCTTCCTTTGAAACATCCTTGTCTGTAAATTTACGAATACTTCTTCTTTGCAAAATGGCTTCTAAAACTTCCATAACCTACTCCCAATAAAGGATATGTCCTAACTTTTTTTTATTTAAACTTAAGAGTACACTAAATTATAAAAAATAAAAACACAATATTTCTTTATACGATTATAATTTCTAAAAATTCAATTAAAACACCCGAATAAACTCATTTTTATTTACAAATGTTCCATCTCCTAGCTGTCCATATTCATTATTTCCTGTTGCCCATATAGTATCATCTTTTTTTAATACTAGAGTATGATAATAACCTGCTACAACATCCTTCACACAACATAAAACCTCTACAGGTAAAAGTCTATTTTTATTGTCTCCTGTTCCCAACTGCCCGTATTCATTATTACCTACAGCCCATAAAGAACCATCTGATTTTAAAATCATAGTAAATCCTACTCCTGCTGATACTTTTTTTACATCATTCATTATTTTTACTGGAGTAAATTTATTTTTTCTACTACCATCTCCCAATTGTCCATAGTCGTTATTACCTAACCCCCATAGAGTGTAATCTCTTTTCACAAATAAAGTAAAAAATAAACCTGCATCTACATATAAAACATTTTCAGCAATTTTAATGGGCTTACAAACATCTTCTTCTCTTGTCTTACCCAACTGACCATATTTATTATTTCCTATTCCCCACAAAACCCCATCTTTGGTTAAAACCAAACTATGTCCATATCCTAAAGCAGCCATTTTAACCTTATTAAAAACTTCCCCATTTTTCTTTTTAATCTTTATGGGAAAAAGTTTATTATACCATTCATTACTAGCCAATTGTCCATGATAATTAAACCCACATCCTAATAGTGTTCCATTTTGCTTTAAAAAAAATGTATGCATTTCCCCAACCCACATATCTCTTACATTATCTATAACCTTTACTGGAAAACGTTTATCTAACACAGTACCAATGCCTAGTTCACCGTGTCCATTACGACCTACAGCCCATAAAGAATTATCTTTTTTTAAAATCAAAGAATAAAAAGAACCTGCCTTAACTTTATCAACATTTTTCATAATAAACTCAAAAGTACCTTTATCAATTATTGAACCATCTCCTAACTGTCCACATTCATTATTTCCTGCTCCATAAAGTTTACCATTTTTTACTATTAAGGAATGCTGAGCCCCTGCTGAAATAGATATGCTAGACGAGTTTTCTGAAAACAATTCAAAATAAAAACAACCACCTACACATGCTAAAACAACGCAACACAACAAAATAAATGCTAATCTTTTGTTCATTTATTCCTCCCTCATGAAATACAAATCTTTTCTAAATTAAAAATTTAAAAAGATTTTGAGAATAACTAGGAGACTACATAAAAACCAAAAAAATTAATCAAAAATAAGTCGATTTTGTTACAAAATTGTGAAAAAATAGAAATAAAAAGTGCTTAAATTTTAGAAGGGGCTTGCTGATATAATAATGACCTATTTTTGCCTTGATCTGGCAAAACAAGATATAAAAGATGCTTTGTATAGTTTATATTATTACATATCTCGTGAAGTTTATCTAAAGATGTTACAATGATTTCTTCTTGAGGCCAACTAACCGCATAACCTATAACCACTGTTGTTTTTTTTGGATAACCAGCATTAAGTAAGACTTTTTGAATCAAAGGGCCTTTTGTAGCAGACAAATAAATAGCTAAGCTACTTTTTGTTTTAGCTAAATGTTTTAAATTTTGGGCACTAGGTACAGGAGTTTTTCCAGATAGACGAGTAAAAATTAAAGTTTGATTTCCATAGGGATAGGTAAAGGGTTTTTTGACCCTAGCAGCCAAGGCAAATGCAGAAGTGACTCCAGGAATAATCTCACATTTAACTCCCCTTTGCTCTAAAAGGGTCAATTGCTCCCAAATAGCTCCATACAAAGAAGGATCTCCTGTATGTAAACGCACAACTATTTTATTTTGGTTATAATGATGTTCTAATATATCTACAATATCCTCTAAACATATCTTAGAACTATCAATCACTTCTGTTGCTTGAGAAGAAGCAAAAATACTTTTAGGCACTAACGAGCCAGCATAAACTATAACATTCGCCTTATCTATCAATTTTTTTGCTTTTACTGTAATAAGCTCTGGATCTCCAGGTCCAGCTCCAATAAAATAAACTACTCTTTCCATTCTATTGTCTACTCTTAATAATTACTAATTTTTTTAGTTCCTTACGTCTAATTAACAATACTTAAACAGAAGATTTATCTTTTTCCTGAGAAAGTATAGACTTTAATGCCAAAAAGCTTTCTTCAAGGGTAGAGCGTTCCTCAACAGGTTGCTGTAAAAATTTAGTAATAGGACCTATAAGTTCTACAGCCTTATCTATTTCAGGATTACTACCTTTAGCATAAGCGCCAATATTTAACATGTCTTCTACTCTCTTATAAGTAGATAAAAAAGATAAGACCTTCTGTCCAGCATGAACTATCTCTTTAGGCGTAACGTCTGTTCTTAATCTACTAATACTCTTTAACACATCAATTGAAGGATAATGCCCTTGATCAGCAAGCTCTCTGGTCAACACAATATGCCCATCTAGGATAGAACGAACAGCATCTGCAACTGGTTCGTTAAAGTCATCTCCCTCTACTAAAACAGTATATATACCTGTTATAGTTCCTTTAGCAGAGGTGCCTGCTCTCTCCAAAAGTCTAGGTAAATGGGTAAATACTGTAGGAGTGTATCCTCTAGTAGTAGGAGGTTCTCCTGCTGCCAATCCCACTTCTCTAGCAGCCATAGCAAATCTAGTAACAGAATCCATCATTAATAACACATCTTTTCCTTGATCTCGAAAAAATTCTGCTACACTTGTAGCTGCATATGCTGCTCTCATTCTAATAAGAGGACTTTGATCTGAAGTAGCTACTACTAATACAGAACGGCTCAGTCCATCAGGACCCAAATCTTTTTCTATAAACTCTCTAACCTCTCTACCTCGTTCTCCAACCAAGGCAATTACATTGACATCTGCTTTTGTATACCTAGCAATCATTCCCATTAAAGTACTTTTACCTACTCCTGAGCCCGCCATAATACCAACACGCTGCCCCTTACCTAAAGTAAGAAGTCCATTTATGGCTCTAATGCCTACATCTAAAGGTTCAGTAATCCGAGGTCGATCTAAAGGAGATGGTGGGCTATTATAAAGGGGATAAAAACTTTTAGGAGTAATTTCTGAGCCATTGTCTAAAAAATGGCCAAAGGCATCAATTGTTCTGCCTAATAAGTCCTCACTAACAGGAATAACAGGTGGATGCGCAGAATTTTTAATTAAGCTACCAGGAGAAATTCCTCTTATATCTCCATATGGCATAAATAAAACTCTATCATCTTTAAAACCAACAACTTCTGCTGGTAGGATTTTCCCATCAGATAAAATCTCACATGTTGAACCCAAAGAGGCCTTAATCCCTTGTCCTTCTACTACTAAACCAACAACCTTGCTAACGCGACCATAAATTGAAGCAAGAGTAATATCTTCTAAAAAATTTAGGCAAGATTTCAAGTCCACTTATACCCTCAACTCAAGCCTAGCTAAAATTTTATCTATTTCTTTTAATCTTTCCTCCACTTGATTGTCGACCAATCCATTACCATTTTCCACAATAACCCCTCCCCTGCCAATATTAGGGTCAGTTTTTATTTGAGCCACATGCAAATTAGGATAATCCTGTTTTATCTGGCTCAATACTTCTTCTAAAACTGCTTTATCTTCAGGATTTACCTTAATACAAAGTTCTTTTTTGTTCTGAATAAATTCCAAAGCCTCCTTAAGAAGTCCTTCTATAACCTGTTCATGCTTTGTTTCTAACACAAAATTAACTACCCTTTCTACAGCCCTTCTTACCAAAAGAACCAAGTCCGTCTTATAAGTAGAAAAAATTTTAAACTTTTCCTGCTCTAATAGATTAAAAAAACTTACCCATTTATCAACTAATTCCTTACGTAAAGTTTTTACTTCTGCTTCTGCTTGTTTCTTACCCGCCTCATATCCCTCTTGAAAAGCTTGTTTTTTTATCTGTTCTGCCTCTTTTAAAGCCTGACTTAATATCTCTTTAGCTTTCTGTTGAGCCTTTTTCTGAGCTCCTTCTAAAACTCTTTTCTGAATTTCTTCTGGCGGCATATAGCTAGGTCTATATTCTATTTCTTCCAGTTCTTTGGATTCAAGGCCAATAATAATTCTTCCGATGTTAGAAATATTTTTAGTATCATTAGACAAGGACATCTCCTCCACCTTTACCACCAATTACAATTCTTCCTTCTGCTTCTAATCTTCTTACCACCTTCACTATATTTTGTTGGGCTGCCTCAACATCTGAAAGCTTAACTGGCCCCATTATTTCTAAGTCTTCTTTAATCATGTTGGCAGCTCTTTCAGAAAGATTAGAAAAGAACTTCTCTTTTAACTCTTCTGAAGCAGTCTTTAAAGCCAGAGTTAAGTCTTCATTACTAATTTCTTTTAAGACCTCTCTAATAGCCCTATCATCTAGATGTAAAATGTCTTCAAAAACAAACATGAGCTGTCTAATTTCTTCTGCCAATTGCGAGGATTCTTCTTCGATTTCTGAAAGCACTTCTTCTTCAATACTTCTTTCCACAGCATTAAGAATTTCTGCCACAGCTTGCACTCCTCCGACCTTTTTCCCTTCTTTTGCTCCAATGGCAATTAATTGACTCTGTAAAACCTTATCCACTTCCAAAAGCATTTCTTCAGGAACAGATTCCAACTTAGCTAAACGCATTAACACTTCTGGCCTTGCTCCTGGAGGTAATTGCGAAAGCAAGTCTGCTGCATGTTCAGGAGGTAAATGACCTATAATGAGAGCTAAGGTCTGAGGATGCTCATTTCTAAGGATCTGAGCTAAAATTTTAGGACTAACATTAGTAAGTTCACGAAAAGGTATTTGCCCAGAGTCTAAATCCAAAGAATCAATTACATATTTAGCTGTTTCTTCATCTACATGCCCAAGCAATTTCTTAACTGCATCTACCCCACCTAAAAGCATTTCCTTGCTAATAGTTAAGGTCTCATTAAATTCCCTTAAAACTTGTTCAGCGGTCTCTTTAGGAACACTTTCCATCTCTACCATAGCTTTTGAAATCTTTGCAATCTCTCTTCTATCTAATCTTTGAAAAACTTGAGCAGCAAAGTCATCTCCTAAAGCCAAAAGTAAAATCGCGGTCTTTTGAATACCTGTTAGCTTATCTGCCAAGTTATGCCCCCTCCTCTTTTAGCCATCTTTTTACAACCTTAAAAGCTCTTTCAAAGTCTTCTGTGGCTAATTTTTTAGCCATTGCTGTTTGATCTTCTATTCTCTTCTGAGCCTCTATAGCCTCTCGCTCCTCTGGGGATAAATCTTCTAAAGCTAAAGTAGGTTCTCCTTCTGGTAGCTCTTCTGCTTCTTCAACCTCTTCACTAACCTCTGGTTTCAAAATAGCCATCACAATTGGCCTTACTACTAATAAAATAAACAGCAAAATAATCAAAGTATTTAGTAAAGGTTTACCAACTAATTGAAAATATTTAAGAGCTCTTTGCATCCAGGAAGATTTTTCTGACACCTTAGGAACACCAAAAGCCAAATTCGTGACCTCTATCTGATCACCCCTAGCTCTATCATAACCAATAGCATTTTGAACTAAAGCTCTAATTCTATCCAAAGTAGCAGCAGGCAAAGGCTGATAAACATACTCTCCTTTAGCATTTTTTACATACTTACCATCTACCACTACAGCAACACTAAGCCTTTTAATCTCTCCCACAGGAGCAATAATCTGTTGTTCTTCTTTATTTATCTCATAATTAGTAACCGAACTACTACGACTAGTTTGCTGGGTTGTCCCAGTGCCACTAAGACCGCTTCCTCTATAAGCTGGCTCAGGCGAGCCTGTTTGTAAATTAGTAGTTCCTTTACTACTTTCCTCTGTTTTTTGTTCACTTCTTACTACAGTAACATCTGGATCATAAAGCTCTTTATGAATAGTCTTTCGGCTAAAATCAACTTCTGCACTTACCCTTGCAATAACCTTATTTCTACCGCCTACAATAGGTGCAAGCAGTTCTTCTATTCTCTTTTCTAAATTTCTTTCTAAGGAAAGCTGATATTCTAATTGTGTAGAAGACAGTCCATTTACAATATCCTCTTTTGGCTCGTATAACACTTTGCCTCTACTATCAGAAATAGTAATTCGATCAGGACTCATGCCTTCTACACCTGTAGTAATTAAATTCACAATACTTCTTACTTGCTCTTTAGAAAGACTGGCCCCGGGTTTTAAAGTAAGTACAACCGAAGCAGACGGTGGCTCACTGTCCTCTATAAATAGGCTTTTTTTAGGTAATACCAAATGTACTCTTGCACTCTCAATCTCATCAAATTCTGAGATAGTTCTGGCCAACTCTCCCTGAAGGGCCCTTTGATAATTAATTTTTTGAACAAAATCTGTTTGACCTATTTTATTTGCATCAAAAATTTCAAAACCTATACCCTGCCCATGCAAAACACCTTGTCCAGCAATAAACAAACGCAAATTATAAACTTTGTCTTCAGGCACTAAAATTGTGTCGCCATTATTGGCAAGTTTATAAGGGACTTTTTGTTTCTTTAAAACCTCTACTACCCTAGCTGCGTCTTCTGGATAAAGGTTTGAATACAATACTTTATAAGAAGTATTATTTAATAATACAAATAAAACAATACCTACAACTAAAATAGAGGCCAGCATTCCCCCATATAATATTTTCTGGGCTAATGTGCTTTTACTCCAAAGACTTTTAATTTGAGCAACTTTTTCTTCTAAAAAAGGAGGCATACCTTTATTCTCCTTTGCCTAAAATTAAAAAGCAAGATGCATAATCTCTTTATAAGCTTCTAAGACTTTATTTCTAACCGCTGAAGTCATCTGCATGGCAATATTTGCCTTTTGTAAGGTTATCATAAGTTCATGAATATTTTGTTCTTCGCCTGCAGCAAATGACTTAATCATAGACTCTTTCTGTTCTTGTAAATCATTTACTTTTTTTAAAGAATTTTTTAATGTATCTGTGAAAGAATTGTCGCTCTTTTCACTCTTTTTAGTCTTCTGAAAATCAAAATCTTGAGTCTGTAAATATGCTTTTAAACCAACAGCATTTATACTACTCATAAGTCCCCCTATAATCTTAAATTACCGCCCTATCTCGAGGGCCTTATTATACATGGTTTTTACAGTAGTAATTACTGAAACATTTGCCTCATACGTTCTTAATGTGGTCATCATATTGGCCATTTCTTCTACAACATTAATATCTGGATAATACACATACCCATCTTTATCAGCATCAGGATGCCCAGGATCATACACTTTTTTAAGAGGTCTATTATCATTAACAATAGCTTGTACTTTAACTCCCTTAATCTCTCTATCTAAAAAAGAATTCATCTCCCGGGCAAAAGGTGTATCCAAAGGAGCTGAACGAAAAATAACTGTTTTTCTTTTATAAGGCCCTCCCTCAGGAGTCCTTGTTGTTTTGGCATTGGCCAAATTCATAGAAATAACATTTAAATGCGTTCTCTCAGCACTAAGACCTGAAGCACCTATATCTAAAGCCGTTAAAAGATCCATTATCTAGCCCCCTCTTGAATAACTGTTTTTAAATTTTCAAAACTCTTTCTTACAATTTGAGCTAAGGTATTATACACCATAGCATTTTTAGCCATTTTAGACATTTCCTTATCCAAATCCACACTATCATCTCCTTGAATAACTCTAGGCTCCAAACTCTTTAATAGCGTAGGTTCTACTTTATTGGGATTAAAAGGAGTGGGTAAATGCTTTTTATTTGTTCTAGTCATCCCTTTTTGTTCTTCTGCCTGCAATGCAGCCTTAAATTGTTCTTCAAATTCCACATGTTTTGCCTTATATCCAGGCGTATCAAGATTAGCTAAATTTGTTGCGACAATATTTTGACGCAACAAATGTAAATCCATTGATTTCTCTGTCCAAGTTAAATAACTCTCAAATAAAGTCTTCATTTCTCTCCCCCTTGGCAAACATACCACCACCCTCTTCTTTGCAACTTATGTTCCAAATTTATAAATATCATTCTAATGTTTAGGCCTTCTATAATGAACCTATGTATTATATACCCTAGCAATCCAAAAACTAAGTTTTCTTCTTTAACTTGATCCTGTAGAAGGGCTTTCTAAAAATTTTAAAAACCAATCAATTTGTACAACACAACACTGTATAAAATAAAACACTCTACTTGTTCTTAATTCTGGCACGCATGGTGCATTAAATTTAAAAAAACATTTTTGGGAGGAGATGTTATGAGTAATTTAGATTATGAAATCAACAAAGAGTTAGGAGAATGTTATCTTTTCATGGGTGAGCTTAGTAAGGCTGAAGAATATTATGAAAAAGCCTGCGCTTCCAATGGTAAACATGCTGACCCCTATCTAGGTCTTGCTACTGTTTATGTGCAAAAAGGAGAATTAGATAAAGCAAAAACTCTTTACCAAAAAACCTTAGAAGTAGATTCTAAAAATGACAAAGCCTATGCTGGACTAGGCTTGCTAGAAGTTGAAGCAGGAGAGCAACAAAACGCATTAAATTTCTTTAAAAAGGCACTTAGTATAAATCCAGAAAACTTGGTTGCTATTTATGGCGTGGTGCAGGCAGCTTATGCTTTAAATAAAATAGAGGAAGCAATTTCCTATTTAGAGGATTATCTTGCCTTAAATCCTACTAAAACTGAAATAAGATATACTTTGGCTGGATGTTTTTATGCCCTAAACCAACATCAAGAAGCCAAAAAGGAGTTAAAACAAATTTTAGATTTTGATCCTGAAAATAAAAATGCCTTAGAATTATTAGAAAAGATAAAATAATAAAATCTCCTCCTTTTTCTGTCCGACAATTGTCGGACAGAAAAAACTTGCGAGCCTAATTTTTTTTTGGCAGGTTTGCTTCAAAAAAGGAGGAGTACGTGGAAATACTACCAATTAAGCGCGCTATTTTAAGCGTAACAGATAAAAGCGGCCTTCCTGAGCTAGCACAGTTTTTACAAAAGCAAGGTGTTGAAATTATTTCAACAGGAGGCACTAAACGAATTTTAGAGCAAAACGGGATAAAGGTTATATCTATAAGTGAAATTACTAATTTTCCTGAGATTTTAGATGGTAGGGTAAAGACACTCCATCCACATGTCCATGCAGGGATTTTAGCAGATAAAGACAATCCACAACATCATGAAACTCTTAAAACTTTAAATCTAGATTTCTTTGATTTAATCTGTGTAAACTTATACAATTTTAAAATGGCAATTGATCAATCCCTTAGCTTGCGAGATGCTATTGAACAAATAGATATTGGAGGCCCAACTCTTCTTAGAGCAGGCGCAAAAAATTTCCATTCTGTATGTGTATTGCCAGATCCTAAATTTTATTCAGAATTCCAACAAGAATACCTAAAACATCAGGGAATAAGCATTGATTTTAGAAAAAAGATGGCAGCTTATACTTTTAATCTTACTTCAAACTATGATCGCATGATTTCTGATTACTTAAGCCATCACACTTCTTAAGGAGACGCCTATTTCTAAGTTACGTGGTAATCTTACAGGTTTAAAACCTAGCCAACTAAAAGAGTTAAATAAATTATACACAAGGCGCTTCCCTTTAGAGCAGCCTTATAATTCTCATCATGCCAGAGAATTGGCTAAAATTAGTCACTCTATTGGCAGACAAATAGGTCTCATTATAAACCGCAAAGGAATTATAGAAATGGTGATAATAGGGGATCACAAGCAAATAGTGATTCCCCATTTAAATAGGACTAAACATGATCCTGCAAGGTTAAGTGGAGTACGTCTCTTACACACTCATCTAGAAAACCAGCCGATAAATGATGAAGACCTGATGGATCTAATTTTTTTACGTCTTGATTCAATAGAAGTATTAACTGTTTCAGCCCAAGGCTTTCCTATATCTTACTCTTGCGCTCATATTCTACCTACAGGTGGAAAAAATAATCTTTATGAGGTATATCCTTTATGTCCATGGGACAAAGTTAATTTTAATCCTTTAGCAACTGCAAAAAATCTAGAAAAAGAATTAGAACGCATTAGTAAATCTGCTTCTCCTACTATTAGAGAAAAACACGCATTACTCATCAGTGTAAGCACTGAATCCAAAAAAGTACAAGAAAACTCCTTAAAAGAGCTAGAAGCTCTTGCTAAAACTGCTGGGCTTAAAGTAAGCGGATACTTTATTCAACGAGTTCAAAAAATCAATCCTTCTCATATCTTAGGTAAAGGAAAATTAGCAGAACTCGAAATTATAGCCTTACAAAAAGGGGCTTCCATTTTAATCTTTGATTGCGAGCTATCTCCTTCTCAATTAAGAAATTTAACTAACATTACAGAACGCAAAGTTATTGACCGGACTCAGCTGATTTTAGATATATTTGCTCAACACGCAAAGAGCAAGGCTGGGCAGCTTCAGGTAGAAATGGCTCAGCTAAAATATACCTTGCCACGTCTAATAAAACAAAATCGAGCTTTTAGTAGGCTTGCAGGAGGTATTGGTGGCAGAGGCCCTGGAGAAACCAAACTAGAAATAGATAGAAGAAAAATTAGAGAAAGAATTAATAAAATTAAAAAAGAGCTTGATAAGATCAAAAGGCAGCGCCAGACTGCAAGAAATTTACGTGAACGGTCTCAAATTCCAATTGTAGCATTAGTAGGATATACTAATGTAGGTAAATCAACTCTTTTAAATACTCTTACTCAAAGTAAAGTACTTGTAGCGGACAAACTCTTTGCTACTCTAGACCCCACTAGCAAAAGAATGCGTTATCCTAAAAATAAAGAAATAATTTTTACAGATACAGTAGGTTTCATTGCTCATTTACCAAATGACCTTAAGCAAGCATTTTCTGCAACTTTAGAGGAACTACGCCCTGCAAATTTACTTTTACATGTAGCAGATGCCAGCCATCCTCAGTTAGAAAATCAAATCAACGCTGTTAAAGAAATTTTAAAAGAACTTAACTTAGAAGATAAAACAACCTTATTAATTTTAAATAAATGGGATAAATTAACTGCTGATCAGCAACAACAACTAAAAAACAAATATCCTTCAGCTTTTCCAACTTCTGCTTTAAACAAATTTGGTTTAGATAGATTAACCCAAGAAATTTTAAAAAAGCTTTTTTAGAATTTATCTATTTCTTTCGCCAAGACTTTTCAGTGCCCGCGATTAAGCGCTCGATATTTGCCTTATGTTTTAAAATCACAAGCCCTCCGAGAACAAGAGTAAGAGGCATATAGGATATTTTTTCACTAAATAATAAAAGCATGGGCAAAACTGTCACTAAAAAAATAGAACCAACAGAGATATAACCTGTTATCCAAACAGCAAAAACAAAGAAAATCAAGCCAATTAAAAGAATTTTTGGAAAAAGAGCTAAACAAACTCCTACTGTTGTAGCAACTCCCTTTCCACCCTTCCCATACAAAAAAACAGAAAACATATGTCCACTTACAGCAGCAAGCGCAGTTAAAGACAAAAACCAGGGAGAATTAGAAATAAATGATCCAACGAATACAGGAAGAAATCCTTTTAATAAGTCTAAACCAAGCACAAGCAAACCATATTTTAACCCACAAACCCTGCAAACATTTGTTGCTCCTATGTTCTTAGAGCCATGTTGCCTAGGGTCTACCTTGCAAAACACCTGACCAATTAATAAACCAAAAGGAAACGCTCCACATAAATAAGCTAATAACCACCATGTCAAATAAACCATCCCTTTTTTGCCTCCATACTTTATAAGTAAATAATTCTCTTCCTCCTCTACTATTTGCTTTCTTTTACTTATCTCCTGAAAAATTGTAAATTTTTTTATTTTTTAAAAATTTTCTTGCCAAATCAAAGAAGTTTCTATAAAAGGATGTCCTCGCTGGTGCCGAGGTAGCTCAGTCGGTAGAGCAGGGGACTGAAAATCCCCGTGTCGGCAGTTCGATTCTGTCCCTCGGCACCATTTAATTAAATAGCAAGGGATTACAGCTATAGCTGTAATCCCTTTTTTACTTTGTTTAAACTTAAACTTTTACTTTTAAAGGGAGATAATAACTCCAAGAGAGAGGTGGAAACCTCTTCTTTGGTGAGAACCAAAGGAAAATTCAGAATCTGTGTAAAGTTTTATATTAGAACGTAAAAAATAATTGGCATTCATCCCTATAAATCCATACGTCTCGTCTGCTTCTTCTTTAAGACTTACTTCACTAAACTTCTTACCTGCCACCCACATATCCACTTTATTATCTCCTGTAATCCTCTTGTGATTAGCTATACCTATACGAGGAATTAATGTGGACTTTTGAGTCTT
>NZ_FNIN01000019.1 GCF_900104045.1 Desulfonauticus submarinus | reverse complement strand
CTTGTCTGAGGCATAGGACCATCTGTAGCCGCTACCACCAATATCGCCCCATCCATCTGAGCTGCTCCCGTTATCATATTCTTAATATAATCAGCATGCCCAGGACAATCTACATGCGCATAATGACGCTTGTCCGTCTCATACTCAACATGCGCTGTCGCTATCGTTATACCCCTCTCTCGCTCCTCCGGAGCCTTGTCTATCTCATCAAACGGAATATACTCCGCCTCACCCTTCATCGCTAATATCTTCGTTATCGCAGCCGTCAACGTCGTCTTACCATGATCTATATGACCTATCGTACCAATATTTACATGCGGCTTCTTCCGCTCAAACTTTGCCTTGCCCATCTCATACCCCCTGTCTTGCCTTTAAAATTTCCTCGGCAATATTTGCCGGTACCTTTTCATAATGATCAAACTTCATTGTGTAAGTTGCTCGACCCTGTGTTTTAGAACGCAAATCCGTTGCATAACCAAACATATTACTTAATGGTACATGGGCCCTTACTATTTGGATACCCATCCTAGGCTCCAAGCCGATTACCTTCCCTCGGCGACCATTTAAATCTCCCATAACATCGCCCAAATACTCTTCTGGAGTCAATACTTCTATATACATAATAGGTTCTAAAATCACCGCTCCTGCCTTTTTACAGGCATCCTTAATAGCCATAGAACCTGCAATATAAAAAGCCTGCTCAGAAGAATCTACTTCATGATAGGAACCAAAGACTAAATTCACGCGCACATCTACAATAGGATACCCAGCCAAAACTCCACCTTTTAAACCATCAACTATACCCTTTTCTACTGCAGGAATATACTCTTTTGGAATCACTCCACCTACAATAGAATTTACAAACTCAAAACCACCTCCAGGCTCCAAAGGCTCAACCTCTATTACTACATGACCATACTGACCGCGACCACCAGATTGTTTAATATACTTACTCTCCTGCTTAACAGGTTTAGTAATAGTTTCCCTATAAGCAACTTGAGGCTTGCCAACATTTGCCTCAACCTTAAACTCCCTGGTTAAACGATCTACAATAATCTCCAAATGCAATTCACCCATGCCTGCAATCAAAGTTTGGCCTGTCTCTTCATCTGTATACACCCTAAAAGACGGGTCTTCTTTGGCCAACTTCTGCAAGGCATTACTTAAATTATCCCTATCATTCTGGGTTTTAGGTTCTATAGCCACCTGAATAACAGGCTCTGGGAATTCAATAGACTCCAAAAGAACAGGACGTTCTGGCGCACACAATGTATCTCCTGTAGCTGTGTCTTTTAATCCTACCGCTGCTACAATATCACCCGCATACGCCTCTTTTATTTCCTCTCGCTTATTAGCATGCATTTTTAATAATCGTCCAATGCGCTCTTTTTTCCCAGAGGTAGCATTAAGCACTGTCATGCCAGACTTAATAAAACCAGAATAAATCCTTAAAAAAGTTAAGTGCCCTACATAAGGATCTGTCATTAATTTAAAAGCCAACGCGCTCAAAGGTTCCTCATCTTTAGGAGGACACACCACTTCTTCTCCTGTCTGAGGATCTTTTCCCCTTATAGCTTCAACATCCACAGGAGAAGGAAGATAGTCAACTACTGCGTCTAGCAGCGGTTGAACACCTTTGTTTTTAAAAGCCGCGCCACACAAAACAGGACAGATATTTAAATTAATGGTTGCCTTACGAACCGCCTTTTTTATCTCTTCTGGTTCTAATTCCTCTCCACTTAGATATTTTTCCAGAAGCTCTTCATCCTCTTCAGCAATAGCTTCCACCATCACTAAACGCCACTCTTCTGCTTCTTCCTTCAGTTCATCGGGGATATCAGTATATTCATACTTCTTACCCAAGGTCTGATCATCAAAAATCATGGCCTTACCTTCTATAAGATCCACTACCCCCTTGAAATAATCTTCCTTTCCAATAGGAATCTGGAGAGGCACAGGTTTTGCCTTGAGCCGATTTTTTATCATATCAACCACTCTATAAAAATCAGCTCCAACCCTGTCCATTTTATTTACAAAGGCGATTCTTGGGACACGATATCTATCGGCTTGACGCCATACAGTTTCAGATTGAGGCTCTACTCCACCTACTGCACAAAACACAGCAATTGCCCCATCCAAAACCCTAAGCGCCCTTTCCACCTCTATAGTAAAATCTACATGACCTGGTGTATCAATAATATTGATGCGATGATTTTTCCAAAAACAAGTTGTTGCTGCAGAGGTAATAGTAATTCCTCGCTCCTGTTCTTGAACCATCCAGTCCATAACAGCTTCGCCATCATGGACCTCTCCAATCTTATGAGAAACACCTGTATAAAACAGAATTCTTTCTGTTGTTGTAGTTTTGCCCGCATCAATGTGGGCCATAATCCCTATATTTCTCTGTTTTTCTATACTAACCTGTCTTCCCACTTTCTCACCTACCAACGATAGTGAGCAAAAGCCTTATTAGCCTCTGCCATTCTATGTGTATCTTCTTTCTTCTTAATTGCGCCGCCTCGATTATTAAAGGCATCATAAAACTCTGCAGCCAACTTTTTTACCATACCTTTCTCACCTCTGGCTCTCGCATACTGCACCAACCACCGAATAGCCAATGCTTGCTGCCTATCAGGCCTTACCTCTACAGGCACTTGATAATTAGCACCACCTACGCGCCTACTCTTTACCTCTAATTGAGGCTTTACATTCTCAACTACCTGCTCAAAAGCCTTTAGAGGTTCTTGATCTACCCTTTTAGCAAACTCTTGAACAGCTTGATAAAAAATCTTTTCAGCAACACTCTTTTTACCATCTTTCATCAAAGAATTAATAAACTTTGTAACCAACTTGCTCCCATAAATGGGATCAGGCAATACTTCTCTTTTTGGAACAGGTCCTTTACGTGGCATAAAGTCAACTCCCTATATCTTATTTAGGCTTCTTTGCCCCATAACGTGATCTACTCTTACGTCTTTGTTCTACCCCAGCTGTATCTAGCGCCCCTCGAATAATGCGGTATCTAATACCAGGCAAGTCTTTAACACGACCACCCTGAACCAAAACTACAGAGTGTTCTTGCAAATTATGCCCTTCACCAGGGATATATGTAGTTACTTCTATTCCATTAGTAAGCCTAACTCTTGCTACTTTTCTTAAAGCAGAGTTGGGCTTTTTAGGTGTAGTAGTATATACTCTTACACACACCCCTCTTTTTTGAGGACATCCCTGTAGAGCTGGAGTTTTCTTTCTCTTTTCTACTTTTTTCCTTGCTTTTCTTACCAATTGATTAATAGTGGGCATACTCCCTCTCCTTTTATAGTTCGCGGAAACTTCGGACAAGTATTGAAATCTTGTCCTCTTGTCAAGAGTTACGTTCTAATCTTTTAAAAAAGGTTCATCCTCTAATTCTTTCAAAAACTTATCAGGATCTTCTTCTTGGTCTGGGACATTTATATTTGTCCTCAAGTAAGCCCTATAACCAGATCCTGCAGGTATTAACCTACCTACAATAACATTTTCTTTTAATCCCCTTAACCAATCAACTTTTCCTTGGAGAGCAGCTTCAGTAAGAACTTTTGTTGTCTCTTGGAAAGAAGCTGCTGAAATAAATGATTCTGTGGTTAATGAGGCTTGGGTGATACCTAAAACCGTTGGTTCTGCAATAGCAGGCTTCAAACCTTTGCGAATACATCTAGCATTCACTTCCATAAATTTGTGTTTTTCAACCTGTTCTCCTAGCAAAAACCCAGTATCTCCTGGATCAGTCACTGTAACCCTTTTTAACATTTGCCTTACAATAATTTCGATATGTTTATCATTTATATGAACTCCCTGACAACGATAAACATCCTGAATCTCTTCAACCAAATACTTGGCTAAGTATTTCTCTCCTTTAATCTTTAAAATATCATGCAGGTCAGGATTACCTTCAGTAATCTTTTCTCCTGCTTCTACAAAATCTCCCTCTTGTACAGTAATATGTTTGCCTTTTGGTATAATGTATTCTTTTGGGTCTCCAGCTTCAGGCGTAATAATAACTTTTCTTTTACCTTTTTGGTCTGGCCCAAAAGAAACATACCCATCAATTTCTGAAATTACTGCCAAATCTTTTGGTTTTCGGACCTCAAAAAGTTCAGCAACCCTTGGCAAACCACCAACAATATCTTTAGTCTTAGAAGATTCACGAGGTTTACGAGCAATTACATCTCCAGGTTGGACCTCATCGCCTTCTCGGACCATTAAAATAGCACCTACAGGCAATACAAATACTGCATCCATACTAGAGCCTGGACGCTTTTTAGGATTGCCATCTTCATCACAAACAGAAATACTAGGCCTATAATTGGTAGAGCGATACTCAATAATAGTCTGTGTAGCCTTTTTCGTAGTATCATCTACCTTCTCTTGATAGGTTTTTCCCTCGATAATATCTGTAAGTTTAATATATCCACCTACATCTGTAATAAACGGCTCATTAAATGGATCCCATTCAGCTAGTATCTGTCCTTTTTTTACCTCCTCCCCATCTTTCACATATAGTTTGGCTCCAGTAGGCAAAAAGTATTTTTCCCTTTCTCGTCCCTGTTCATCTACAATTTTCACTTGCCCACTCTTACCTAAAACCATCAGCTCGCCATTTCGATTTTCAACTGTCCGCACTCTAGAAAAAATCACTTTTCCTTTATTTTGTGCTGAAATACTAGATTGCTCAATTTCCTTAGAAGCTGTTCCACCTATATGGAACGTTCTCATAGTAAGCTGAGTTCCTGGTTCTCCAATAGACTGAGCAGCAATAATACCTACAGCTTCACCTACATTTACCAAATGTCCTCTAGCAAGATCTCTTCCATAACATAAAGCACACACACCGAATTTTGTCTTACATGTTAAAACAGAACGAATCGTCACACTATTAATTCCAGCTTCATCAATCATCTTTGCTTTTCTTTCATCTATCATCTCATTTGCAGCTACAATTACCTCTCCAGTTTCAGGATGAAGCACATCATACATTGCAATTCGACCCAAAATTCGTTCACTCAATCGCTCACTTATCTCTCCGCCTTTTACTAAATGTGTAATTTCAAGACCATCTACTGTTCCACAATCATGCTCAGTAACCACAACATCCTGCACTACATCTACTAAACGACGAGTCAAGTATCCAGAGTTTGCTGTTTTTAACGCTGTATCAGCCAAACCTTTTCTAGCTCCATGGGTAGAGGTAAAATACTGGAGAACAGTTAATCCTTCTCTAAAACATGCCGTAATAGGTGTTTCAATAATCTCACCAGAAGGCTTTGCCATAAGACCACGCATACCCGCAAGCTGTCTCATCTGATCTTTGTTTCCTCGAGCTCCAGAATTAGCCATCATAAAAATCGGATTTAAACTGATATTCTCTTCTTCTTTACCTGTTTTTGGATCCCTTCTAACTTCTTTAGAAAGACCTTCCATCATCTCTGTCGCAACATCTTGAGTGGCTTTTGTCCAAACATCGACTACCTTATTATACTTTTCCGTCCTAGTAATAATTCCATCCCGGTATTGAGCCTCAATCTCCCTTACAGCCTCTTGAGCTTTACGCAATATCTCCTCTTTTTTTTCAGGAATCTTCAAATCCTTAAGCCCAATAGTAACTCCTGCTCTAGTTGCATACTCAAAACCTAAATTCTTTAACCTATCACACAGAATTACAGTAGCCTTTGTCCCTGCTAAACGGTAAGTCTCGCCTACTAACCTAGCAATATTCTTTTTAGAAAGTAAGCAGTTAACTAAATCAAATGGCACTCCTTCTGGTAAAAGTTCCCCTACTAATACTCGACCAGGAGTTGTTTTAACCAATTTCCCATTAATCCGTACCTTAACCCGAGCATGTAAGCTAATACACCCTGCATCAACAGCAGCAATAACTTCATCTGGTTCAGAAAAGGCTTTTCCTTCTCCTGGTTCAAAAGAACGCTCTACAGTTAAATAATACAAACCTAAAACAATATCTTGAGTGGGTACAATAATAGGAGATCCATTGGCTGGCGACAGAATATTGTTAGTAGACATTATAAGTACCCTACACTCTACTTGTGCCTCTATTGAAAGAGGGACATGCACAGCCATTTGGTCTCCATCAAAGTCAGCATTATAAGCTGTACATACCAAAGGATGAAGTTGAATAGCTTTTCCTTCTACCAATATAGGCTCAAATGCTTGAATTCCTAATCTGTGCAAAGTAGGAGCTCGGTTTAAAAGTATAGGATATTCTCTTACAACTTCTTCTAAAACTTCCCAAACAGCCACATCTTGCCGCTCAACCATTTTTTTAGCACTTTTTATAGTACTAGCATAACCTTTCTCTTCTAGTTTAGCATAAACAAAGGGTTTAAATAACTCCAAGGCCATTATCTTTGGCAAACCACATTGGTGTAACTTTAATTTAGGGCCAACCACGATTACAGAACGACCAGAATAATCCACACGCTTACCCAAAAGATTTTGCCTAAAACGGCCTTGTTTGCCCTTTATCATATCACTTAACGATTTTAAGGGCCTTCCGTTAGTGCCTGTGATAGCTCTTCCTCTTCGTCCATTATCAAATAGTGCATCCACTGCTTCTTGCAGCATTCTCTTTTCATTACGAATAATAATATCAGGAGCTCCTAGCTCTAACAATCTTCTTAAACGATTATTTCTGTTTATAACTCTCCGATAAAGATCATTTAAATCTGAAGTAGCAAATCTACCACCTTCAAGCGGCACAAGAGGTCTAAGCTCTGGAGGAATTACAGGAATAACTTCTAAAATCATCCACTCAGGTCTATTCCCAGAATCTATAAATGCTTCTACAATTTTTAATTGTTTAGCTATTTTTTTCTTTTTAGTCTGAGAATTAGTACCCAAAGCTTCTTCTCTTAGCTTATCTCTTAACTCTTCTAAATTTAATTCCTCTAATAAAAATTTAATTGCTTCTGCTCCAATGCCAACCTTTACTGCATCCTCGCCATAATGTTCTAGAACCTGCCAATATTGCTCTTCTGTTAAAAGTTGCTTCTTCTTTAAATTACTAGGTCCTGGATCAAGTACTATATAAGAGTCGAAATAAATCACCTTTTCAAGTTCAGACATTGTTAGATTAAGCAAAGTACCTATTTTAGACGGTAAACTTTTTACAAACCAAATATGAGAAACTGGAGCAGCTAGTTCAATATGGCCCATTCTCACACGCCTAACCTTAGAAGAAATAACTTCTACTCCACACTTTTCACAAACAATACCTCTATGTTTCATCCGTTTATATTTACCACAATTACACTCATAATCCTTTACTGGGCCAAAAATCTTTGCACAAAACAAACCATCTCTTTCTGGTTTAAATGTTCTGTAATTAATTGTTTCTGGTTTTTTAACTTCACCATAAGACCATTCTCTAATCTTTTCCGGTGAAGCTATTTTTATTTTAATACCTTTTAACTCATGACTTGAAATCTGAGAGATATCTTCTTCCAAGCTAACCTGGGAATAAAGATCATCCAATGTCATATTATATCCCCTTTAATTTAAAATTGTAGAGGTCAAAAATTCTTCCACCAGTTAGTGAAACCTTTTCTTTGTTTTTTTCTTTTTGCGCTTCTCATCTAAAATTAATTGAACATCTAAGGCCAATGAACGCAATTCTTTAACCAAGACATTAAAAGACTCTGGAAGTCCACTTTCTAAAAAGTTATCATTTTTAACAATCTTCTCATACATTTTTACTCTACCTGTCACATCATCAGACTTCACAGTTAAAAACTCTTGCAACAAATAGGCAGCCCCGTATGCTTCAATAGCCCACACTTCCATCTCTCCTAATCTCTGACCACCAAACTGGGCTTTTCCTCCCAAAGGTTGTTGAGTAACTAAAGAATATGGGCCAGTAGATCTAGCATGAATCTTCTCATCCACTAAGTGATGGAGTTTCAACATATACATATATCCAACAGTAATTTTGTTAGCAAAAGGTTCTCCTGTTCTACCATCATAAAGCAATGCCTTACCATCATCACTTAACTTTGCCTTAGCAAACCACTCCCAAATCTCATCTTCTTTTGCCCCATCAAAAACAGGACATTTGCAGATAATTCCATCTTTTAAATTTCTTACAGCCTCAACAAACTCTTCATCTGAAAGTTCATCAATTAAGTTATTAATCTCCTCAGACTTAAATACTTCTTTTACTTCTTTGCGCAAAACTTGCACATCTACTCTATCTTCTAACATCTTAGCTAGTTGCTGTCCTAATTCTTTGGCAGCCCAGCCAAGATGAGTTTCCATAATTTGTCCAATATTCATACGTGAAGGTACACCCAAAGGATTTAATACAATATCTACAGGAGTACCATCTGGGAAAAATGGCATATCTTCTTCTGGCAAAATACAGGAAACAACTCCCTTATTCCCATGTCGACCAGCCATCTTATCACCAACACTAAGTTTTCTCTTTACAGCAATATACACCTTTACCATCTTCAATACACCAGGAGGCAAATCATCTCCCTCTGTAACCTTTGAACGCTTTTGTTCATAAATATTTTTTATAAATCTAACCTGGTTGTCATAAGCATTTAGAATATCTTGAACATCTTCATTCACTTCTTTACTTACAAAAACGCCTGCTAACTTCTTTACAGGCAATTTATCTAAAATTTCTCGCGAAATAGGTTTGTTAGCTTCTGCCAAAACCTCACTTTTCTTTGTTCCTTTTAAAGACACCGCCAAACGTTTACCTTTTATCACTTCCCATAATCTGTCTCTAACTTGAGCAGTTAACGCCTTAATATGTTTAGCCTCTCTATCATCAAGCTTTGCCAACTGCATCTCTTCAATAGCTTTGGATCTTGCATCCTTTTCACTAGAGCGACGGTTAAACACCCGTACATTTATTACTGTACCTTCAATACCAGGTGGAACTTTAAGAGAAGTATTCTTAACATCTCTGGCTTTATCTCCAAAAATGGCTCGCAACAATCTTTCTTCTGGAGTAAGTTGTGTTTCTCCTTTAGGAGTAATCTTACCTACCAAAATATCATCTGGCTTCACATAGGCCCCTATTCTAATAATCCCACTATCATCTAAATTCTTCAACATTTCCTCACTAACATTGGGGATATCGCGTGTAATTTCTTCAGGACCAAGCTTAGTATCTCTAGCAACCACTTCAAACTCTTCTATATGGACCGAAGTATAAACATCTTCCTTAACTACTCGTTCTGAAATTAAAATAGAATCTTCATAGTTAAATCCACACCAAGGCATAAAGGCTACTAATAAATTTTTACCCAGAGCCAACTCTCCTTCTAAAATAGCTGGGCCATCTGCTAACACTTCGCCTTTTTTCACCTTTTGACCAGGCAACACACGTGGACGTTGAGTAAAACAACTATTCTGATTGGACTTATGAAATTTTTGCAACTCATAATTTACTGTACCACAACTCTCAGGATACAAAGATTGATCATCATAAGACACAACAATCCTCTCTGCATCCACATAACGGACAATACCATCACCCTCTGCCAAAAGACACATACCAGAATCTCTAGCTACAACCCCTTCCATACCTGTTCCCACCAAAGGAAGCTCTGGCCTGAGCAATGGCACAGCCTGCCTTTGCATGTTAGAGCCCATCAGTGCCCGGTTCGCATCATCATGTTCTAAAAATGGAATCAAAGAAGAAGATACAGAAACTATCTGACTTGGGGAAATATCCATTAAAGTAACTTCTTCTGGCTTGACCATTGCAAATTCACCATCAACTCGAGCAGAAACTAAATCGTGAGTAAAACGTCCATTTTCATCTGTAGGAGCATTAGCTTGAGCAATCACATGACCTTTTTCAGCAAAAGCATCTAAGTAAACTATCTCATCTGTAACTTGACCATTTTTTACAACCTTATAGGGGATCTCTATAAAACCAAAATCGTTTACTCTAGCATAAGTAGTTAAAGAAACTATAAGACCAATATTAGGTCCTTCTGGAGTTTCAATAGGACAAATCCTTCCATAATGACTAGGATGCACGTCTCTAACTTCAAAACCAGCTCTATCTCTGCTAAGACCTCCAGGACCAAGAGCAGATAGTCTTCTCTTGTGCGTAATTTCAGAAAGAGGATTCGTCTGATCCATAAACTGAGAAAGCTGGGAAGTTCCAAAAAATTCCTTTAGCACCGCGCTAACAGGCTTTGGGTTAATAAGATCATGAGGCATTAAAGTAGCAACTTCTTGCAAGCTCATCCTTTCCTTAATTGCGCGCTCCATCCGAACTAAACCAATTCTAAACTGGTTTTCTACCAACTCTCCAACAGGACGAACTCTTCTATTACCTAGATGATCAATATCATCTCCAGGAGCATGAGTATCTTTTAAAGTTAAAAGATGTTTTACAACTCTTAAAATATCTTCATTAGAAAGAGTTCTATAATCTAAAGGTAAATCCAAACCTAAACGAGTATTAAGTTTATATCTTCCTACTGGAGACAAATCATAATAATCTGGGTTGCGAAAAAGATTATCAAAGAAAGTTGCTGCGATTTCTGGTGTAGGAGGCGCACTAGGACGCAAACGTTTATATATCTCAATCTGGGCTTCCAGAGGATCTTCAACTTTATCCAATTGAAGTGTATCTCGAATAGAAGAAGACACTTCTAAACCTGTAGTATATAAAACTTTAATTTCTCTGATTCCTTTTTCTAATATAATATCTACTATTTCAGGATGTAAGGCATCACCAGCTGAAGCCAAAACTTCTCCTGTTTCAGAATCAATTAAGTCTTCTGCAAGAAACTGGGTATAGAGTAAATTCATATCTAACTCTATTCTATCAATACCAGCATCAACAATCTGCTTCCAAGCTCTTTTAGTTATAGGTCTTCCTTCTTGCACTAAAACCTTACCGTCTTTATCCACTATATCACTAACAGCCAATTCCTTACGATATTTTGTTTTATCTATAAGTCTAAAAACCTTTCCATTTTCAAAAATCAACGTTTCTTTTTCATAAAAATAATCTAAAATTTCCTGTTTACTAAGTCCAATAGCTTTTAAAAGCAAAGTAGCAGGCATTTTCCGCCTACGATCAATACGAACATACAAAATATCTTTATGGTCAAACTCAAAGTCTAACCAAGAACCTCGCATAGGTATAATCCGAGAACTATAAAGAACCTTACCGCTAGAATGAGACTTTCCACCATCATGCTCAAAAATAACTCCAGGAGAACGTTGCAATTGGTTGACTATAACTCTCTCTGTCCCATTAACAATAAAAGTAGCTCGCGGAGTCATTAACGGAATGGTCCCAAAATATATATCTTGCTCCTTAATATCACGAATAGTTCGACTACCTGTCTCCTCATCTACATCATAAACTACTAACCTTACCTTAATTCTCAATGGAGCTTCATAGGTAAGCCCCTTGGCAATACATTCCTCCACATCATATTTAGGCTTGCCAAGTTCATAACTAATAAACTCTAACGTAGCAGTCTTATTAAAATCCTCAATAGGAAAAACAGAACGGAAAACACCTTCTAATCCTTTTTCCTGTCTCGCCTCTGGCGGAACATCGGCTTGTAAAAAATCCTCATAGGATTTTAATTGTAATGAAAGAAGATGTGGTACAGGAAGGTCACACTTTATTCTTCCAAACTTTTTTACCAATCGGACCATTTTTGCCTCACATTTTTTTAATATTTTAGGTAGGTTACAACAAAGATTAGTCTTGAACAAAAAAATAAAAAGGTTTAGAGAGCGCAATATCCCTTGCGCTCCCTAAACAAAAATCTCTCACAAAAATTTAAAAACTTACAAATAAAGTATTACTTAAGTTCAACAGTGGCACCAGCTTCTTCAAGCTGTTTTTTAGCCTCTTCTGCTTCTTCCTTAGAAACACCCTCTTTAATAACTGAAGGAAGCTCATCAACTTTAGCTTTAGCTTCCTTTAATCCTAAGTTAGTTAAGGCACGTACAGCCTTAATTACTGCAATTTTGTTACCACCTACTTCTTTTAACACAACATCAAACTCAGTTTTTTCCTCAGCAGCAGCCTCACCACCAGCAGCTGCACCAGGTACAGCAGCCACAGCAGCTACAGGAGCAGCTGCACTTACACCAAATTTATCTTCTAATTCCTTAATAAACTCTGCAAGCTCCAACACTGTCATGTTGGAAATAAATTCAATTACTTGCTCTTTTGTAATCTCAGCCATTCTCTATTTCCTCCTTAAGTTTTTTAAAGCTTTGGCTCTTTTAAGCTTCCTGCTCTTTCTTATCTTTAATAGCATTTAAAGCATACAGGAAGTTTCTAAGTAAATTTGCAAACAAGCATACAAAGTTTGTTGGCACAGCATTCATTGTCCCTAATAATTTAGCCAACAATTCATCTTTGCTCGGGAGTTCTGCCAAAGATTTAAGGGCATCTGATTCTAAAAACTTACCCTCTAATGAGGCAAATTTTACCTCAAACTTTTTATTCTTCTTGGCATACTCCACTATGACCTTTGCTGCCACTACTGGATCGTCTGAACCAAAAACAACAGCACAGTTATCTTTGAATCTTGGGGCTAACTCTTTGTGCTGAGTTTTCTCAAAAGCGATCCTTGCTAAAGTGTTTTTAACTACCTTGTAGTCTACACTTTGCTCTCTGAGCTTAACTCTAAGCTCAGTCATTTCCTCTACAGTGAGGCCCTTAAAATCAGTGACAATGGCAATGGCACTCTGCTCTGCTTTTTCTTGAAGCTCTTGAATAATCTTTGCCTTTTGTTCTCTCTTCACTGCACCACCTCTTTCTTATAACTTAAGAGCCAAAGCGGTCTCGACAGGCTAATTAAGGCCTAGTTGGCCCCCTGTTGTCTTTGACTCTTGTTTAAACTTAAGGAATATTCCTTAAGTTTTAATCTAATAATGTCCTAATCTCTACAGGATCTACCTTTACCCCTGGGCCCATTGTGGTAGATACTGCCATTCCTCTAAAATAAAGTCCCTTTGCAGATGCAGGTTTTAGTCTTTGCAAGGTCTCAATTAAAGCCTTAATATTTTCTAAAATTTTCTCAGGGCCAAAAGATACTTTACCCACCGAAGCATGAACTATTCCAGCCTTATCAACTTTAAACTCCACTCTTCCTGCTTTTAGTTCTTTTACTGCTTGAGCAACATCAAAAGTAACTGTTCCTGTTTTAGCATTAGGCATAAGCCCTCTTGGACCCAAAATACGTCCAATTTTACCCACAAGTCCCATCATGTCAGGAGTAGCTACAGCCTTATCAAATTCAAGCCAACCAGACTTAATCTTCTCAATCAAATCTTCTCCACCTACAAAGTCAGCTCCTGCTTCCTTGGCTTCCATTTCTTTTTCACCTTTACAAAATACTAAAACCTTTACCTCTTTGCCTGTCCCATGGGGTAAGGTTACAGCTCCTCTAACCATCTGATCTGAATACTTCGGATTGACACCTAATTTTACAGCTACGTCTACACTTTCATCAAAGTTAGCATATGCTGTTTCTAATGCTAACTTTACTGCCTCTTCTGGCGAATATTTCTTAGTGGCATCAATCTTCTTTTTAGCTTCTATATATTTTTTTCCTCTCTTGGGCATGGCTTTCTCATCCTCTTTAGGTTATTTTACAACTTCAATTCCCATACTTCTAGCAGTACCCATAATGGTACGCATTGCAGCATCCAAATCCTTTGCAGTAAGGTCTGGCATTTTTACCTTTGCAATCTCCTCTATCTGGGCCATAGTTACTTTGCCTACTTTATTTTTATTAGGCTCCCCAGAACCTTTATCTATTTTCGCGGCTTTAAGTAAAAGAACCGAGGCTGGAGGAGTCTTTGTAATAAACGTAAAAGACCTGTCTTGATAAACAGTAATAATAACAGGAATAATCATCCCCTTTTGGTCCTGAGTTTTGGCATTAAATGCCTTGCAAAACTCCATAATATTTACACCATGCTGACCTAATGCAGGACCTACAGGTGGAGATGGATTAGCAGCTCCAGCAGGAATTTGTAACTTTATTTTTGCCATAACTTTTTTGGCCATATCTAACTACCTCGTATATCAACTTTTTGAAACTTGAACAAAATCCAACTCTACAGGAGTCGGTCTACCAAATATAGAAACAATTACCTTAAGTTTCCCTTTATCATAATTAACATCATCAACAATACCATTAAAATTAGCAAACGGGCCATCAATAACTCTAACTTCATCTCCTTTTTCAAAATGAAATTTTGGACGTGGCTGTTCTTGTCTTTGCTCAACTGTTTGGATAATACGCTCTGCCTCAGCATCACTTAACGGTATTGGCCGGGTTTTACTGCCCACAAATCCTGTAACCCTTGGAATAGACTGAACCATATACCAAGATTCATCATTAAAAATCATTTTAACTAAAACATATCCTGGGAAAAATTTCCTTGTAGAGGTCTTTTTCTGCCCCCGAACTAACTCTATAACCTTTTCTGTTGGCACTAAGACATCTTTAATGTATCCCTTATCCTGGCCTGTACGCATCATCTCTTTTAATGTCTGCTCAACTCTCTGCTCATACCCAGAATATGTGTGCACAATATACCATCTGGCTTTTGGTTCTTCCATTTGCCCCACTCTTTAAATCTTTTTAAGACAAAATCCAGGCTACAACTTTAGCCAAAGTTACATCTACCAAACTTAAAAACAAAGACAGCACCACTACTAAAATAACTACTGCTAAAGTGGTAACCATGGTTTCCTTTTGAGTAGGCCACACAACTTTTTTCAATTCTCCCTTGGCCTGCTCCCAAAAAACCTTTATTTTTTCAAGCCACGCCTGAAAACCCGTCTTTTCCTCAACTATTTTTTTCTTTTTGGCCATATTTTCTCTCAACAAAAAATGGCAGGCCAGGAGGGATTCGAACCCCCAACACCCGGATTTGGAGTCCGGTGCTCTAGCCGTTAGAGCTACTGGCCTGCACGTTAACACACCCTACTTTGTCTCTTTATGTAGGGTATGTTTTTTACAAAACGGACAATACTTCTTTAATTCCAACTTACTCGGATTATTCTTTTTATTTTTAGTTGTAGAATAATTCCTTCTCTTACACTCTGTGCAGGCTAACAAAATATTAATTCGCATTTTATTTTACCCTACTCCAATATATCTGTGACTACGCCAGCGCCTACTGTCCTTCCACCTTCACGAATCGCAAACCTCAATCCCTTCTCCATCGCTACTGGCGCTATTAACTCTACCTCAAACGTAGTATTATCTCCAGGCATTACCATCTCTACTCCCTCTGCCAATGTCACCACTCCCGTAACATCCGTAGTCCTAAAATAAAACTGAGGCCTATATCCACTAAAAAATGGAGTATGACGTCCTCCCTCTTCCTTCGTCAATATATATACCTCTGCCTTAAACTTACGATGCGGCGTTATACTACCTGGCGCTGCCAATACCTGACCTCGCTCTACCTCATCTCGCTTAACTCCCCTCAACAATACTCCTACATTATCTCCTGCCTGACCCTGATCCAATACCTTACGAAACATCTCTACTCCAGTACAAACCGTCTTCTGCGTCTCCTTAAATCCTACTATCTCTACCTCATCTCCTACCTTGATTATTCCTCGCTCAACCCTACCTGTTACTACCGTACCACGACCAGATATACTAAATACATCCTCTATCGGCATCAAAAATGGCTTATCTATATCACGCTTAGGCTCTGGTATATACTCATCACAAGCATCC
>NZ_FNIN01000018.1 GCF_900104045.1 Desulfonauticus submarinus | reverse complement strand
AACCATGCAAAAACTTCCCATTGGTGAAAGCGATTTCAAAAATCTACGCCAAAATAATTGTTATTTTATAGATAAAACTGAATTTATCTCAGAGATTATTAGGGAAAATAACAATGTTATTCTTATTCCTAGACCAAGAAGATTTGGAAAAACCTTAAACCTTTCCATGCTAAGATATTTCTTTGATAAAAATGAAAATGCTAGGGATTTATTTAAGGGTTTAAAAATAGAAACTTTGCCAGAATTTAAAGAACATCAAGGTAAATACCCTGTTATCTTTATTACCTTTAAAGATGTGAAGGAAAAGGGTTTTTAATATTTCTTAGCCTAGTTTACAAGGATATTTCCCACAGCTAAACTTTTCTCCTTCTGGACAATATCCTAATCTCTCACATTTAGGTCCTGCTAAATTAAAAACAACTGGCAACTTTTCTCTTACCAACTTTAACATCTTCCAAGCCATATTTCTAATTTCCCACTGAGCTCTATTACAACACCTCAGTTCAAAAAAATTAAGCAAGCTCCTACAATTCATCGTAAACACTATCTTACTCTCACACGCATTAGGAAGTACATATCTAGCATCTTCATTAGCCTTTTTCCCTCTGCCTGAATCCTCTAAAATAGCCTGCAACTTTGCATAAGTCTCTGCCGCCTGAGTCATAAATTCTTCAAAAATTGCTTTTGCCTCTTCATTTTTAGCAATTGCAGGGGGAAGAATATAACAAAAATCTTTTGCATCTACATAGCGTTGACTTTGTTGGGAATAAGAAGCGATTCTATGTCGTACTAGCTGGTGGGTAAGGGCTCTAGAGACCCCTTCTACCGCAAAGGTAAAACTTACATGCTCAATAGGGCTCTGATGCCCTGAGGCCAAAATATTCTCTATAAACTGTTTTTGTTGTTCCAAAGGAACTTCGCCTTTTACCCATTTTTTAAAATCCTTGCCCACAAATCCCTTAGCATAACATTGTCTAAAAGCAGCATAAATTAAAGTCATTGCATCGGGAGTCATGGCTAAAAGTTCTACTTTTAAAGCAGTAACAGGCATTTAAAAACTCCTTTTAATTAAAGCTCTATTCACAAGAGTAAATATAACACCCTAGATTAACCTTCATCTACAGGCAAATCTTTGTTAAAAGATAGTTGCAAATGTTTATATGCTAAAGGGGTGGCAATCCTTCCTCTTGGTGTTCTTTTTATAAACCCTGACTGAATTAAAAAAGGTTCATATATTTCTTCTATTGTTCTAACTTCCTCAGAGATCGCAGCAGCAATAGTCTTTACCCCTACAGGTCCGCCGCCATATTTTAAAATTATACACTCTAAAATTTTTCTATCCATAATATCAAGACCTTTAGCATCTACATCCATTAAATCTAAAGAGTCCTTTGCTAATTGAAATGAAACCTTTCTCAAACCTTTTACATGGGCAAAATCTCTTACTCTCCTAAGTAATCTATTGGCTATTCTAGGTGTTCCTCGTGAACGGCGACCTATCTCTAAAGCAGCCTCTTTTTCTATTTCAATTCCAATAATTTTTGCAGCCCTTAAAACAATTTGAGCTAGTTCTTCAGGTTTATAAAAATTAAGCCTGCAAATCACCCCAAATCTATCCCTTAACGGAGAAGTTAAAAGGCCAAGCCTTGTAGTAGCTCCAACCAAAGTAAAGGGTTCTAAGTCTATCTTTACAGTTCTAGCTCCAGGACCTTGTCCTATTATTAAGTCTAACTTAAAATCTTCCATACTAGGATAAAGCACTTCTTCTACTGCTGGATGTAGCCGATGGATCTCATCAATAAATAAAATATCATTTTGCTTTAAACTTGTAAGAATAGCTGCTAAATCACCACTTCTTTCCAATACAGGACCAGAAGTGGAAACGATATTTACCCCCAACTCCTTAGCCATAATATAAGCCAAGGTAGTTTTTCCCAGTCCAGGATTTCCATAAAGTAACGTATGATCTAAATGTTGGCCTCTTTCTCTAGCTGCTTGGATATAAACTTTTAAGTTATTACAAACATCTTCTTGACCAATAAACTCATCTAAAGATTGAGGACGAATATTATCTTCTATGCCAGATTTCATAAAACTAATAATTACCTATAATTTTTAGGTTTTTAAATTTGCTTTTTTCTTTAACACTTCCCGAATCAACAAAGATACATCTAGACTTTCATCTTGCGCTAATACTTCTTTAATTAGAGGTAACACTTCTTCTTCCGTATAACCAAGTCCTTTCAAAGCTTCTAAAGTATCTGTTAAAATAGACCCTTTATCTCCCGATTCAATAGGAGCAAACCTATCTTCTACATTAGAAATTTTCAATTTATCTTTGAGATCTAAAAATATTTTTTTAGCTGTCTTAGCTCCAATACCAGGCACAGAAGCCAACCTAGACACATCTTCTCTAAAAACAATCTGAGCTAAATCTTCAGGTGTAAATTTATTTAAGATGGCTAAACCTAACTTAGGCCCTATTTTAGGAATAGAAAGTAAAGTAGCAAAGGTAGACCGTTCTTGCCAAGATAAAAAACCATACAAATCTAAAACATCCTCTCGCACTACTGTGTAGGTAAATAACTCTACATCTTGACCTTGCTCTAATTGGCTTAAAATCCTTGTAGGTAAAAACACCTCATATCCAACTCCTTGAACAGCTAAAATAACACTATCTGGAGAGATAAAAAGGAGCTTTCCCTTTAAATATGCTATCACTTGCTTTGAACCATTTTATTAAAACGTCTAGTATTAAGGTGAGCAATAGCAACAGCCAAAGCATCACTCACATCTAGAGGCCAATTATCCTTTACTTTGAGAATTTGTTTTACCATAAAACTTACCTGTTCTTTACTAGCCCTACCAACACCAACTACACTCTGTTTAACTTTAGTCGGTTCATAGGAAAATACTGGAATATTTTTCCACGCACACGCTGCAACTGCTGCTCCTCTTACTTGGCCCAATTTTAAAGCTGACCTAGCATTGGTAGCAAAAAAAACATCCTCTATAGCTACTTCTTTGGGTTGAAATGTATCTATTAATTCTACCAATTCTTTAAAAATAAAACCTAATTTTTCTCCCAAATCATTACCTTTAGGGGGATAGATGGCCTTGGCTAAAATCAACCTCAAACCAGCCTCTTGTTCCTCAATTAAGCCTATCCCCATACATCTAGAGCCAGGGTCTAAACCCAAAATTAACATACTTATCCTAACTCATTTAAAAGTTCATCAGGCAATTCAAAATTAGCATATACGTTTTGCACATCATCATGATCATCTAATGCATCATAAAGCTTTAAAAGTTTTTGTCCTGTTTCTACGTCTACTTCTACAGTATTTTGAGGGATCATAGTAAGTTGTGCTTCTATATATTTTACTTCTTGTTCATCAAAATAAGCTTTTACCTTTGAAAAATCCTTAGGATCACACTTAACTTGCCATACATCTCCATCATCTTCTATATCTTCAATACCTGCTTCTAATCCAATTTCTAAAAGTTCCTCTTCGCTATATTTATCCTTAGCAAAAGAAAACACTCCCTTCTTCTCAAACATCCAGGCAACGCATCCAGATTCTCCCATTGAGCCGCCATTTTTAGAAAGTATATGCCTAAGTTCAGCCACAGTTCTATTCCTGTTATCAGTAGCAGCTTCTATTAAAATCGCCACTCCACCGGGCCCATATCCTTCATAAATAACTTCTTCAATATTATCTCCTCCCAATTCACCCGTACCTTTTTTAATTGCTGTCTCTATTTTATCTTTAGGTAAATTAACACTCCTAGCAGCCTCTATCGCAGCTCTCAAACGGGGATTGGTCTCTGGATTTCCTCCACCAGCCTTAGCTGCTAAAACAATTTCCTTAGTAACTTTAGTAAAAATTTTACTCTTTTTAGCATCCTGCCTGCTTTTTCGATGCTGAATATTATGCCATTTACTATGTCCTGCCATGTATTTGCCTCCTAAAAATATTAATTTCAACTTTTTAAATAATTACTTTCTCATATCTTTTTCAATCCAATAATAAAAATTTCTTTACTCTCTGAACGAGAACTTTTGGGCTTAAATTGTTTTACTTGTTTAAAAATCTCTCTAGTCTGTTTTAAAAACTCTGGAACATCTGGACCTACAAATATTTTTACTACAAAATTACCACCTTGCTTTAACCATTTTTTAGCTACAAAAAGTGCCTCTACTGCAAGATCATAAGACCGCGCTTGATCGGCAAATTTTATGCCTGTAGTTTTAGGAGCCATATCACTTAAAACGAGATCAAATTCACCCAACTCATCAAACTGTTGTTTTAAACTATCAGAAGGAGAAAAGACATCATCTTGGAAAAAATAAACCCCTTTAGGCAAAGTAATTTTAAGAGGATTTAAATCAACACCTACCACAAACCCACTGGGACCCACCTTTTTGCTACAAAACAATGTCCACGAACCAGGAGATGCCCCTAAATCCAATACCTTAAAACCTCTTTTTAATAATTTAAAACGAGCATCAATTTCTTTTAACTTGTAAACCGAACGAGCAGGATAATTTTCTTGCTTCGCTTTTTTAAAGTAATAATCTCTGTATTGCTTCACTTTTTAAATAAATTCCTATAAAAACTTAAAATGTTTATAAAAAATACACCCACAGTCATTAATTCATAAAAATAGCATGCGTCAAATTGAGAATTTAAGGATAAAAACAGAGACAGGTCAAGAAAAGACTCTCGGCCACGGTAAAATATTTTTTAAAAAAATTAAGCCAGGACAATTCCCTCTTTTTTTAGGTATAGGACCAAACCAAACAATTTTACCTCACTTAGTCCCAAAAGCTTCAAAATTTTTTGTTTTAGAAACTCCTCAAATTCTAAATAAATTAGATCCTTTCACCCAAAACATTATCTTATTACCCCCCAATAAATTAAATAATGATTTAATAAATTTGGCTGAAATCTGGTTATACCATCCTTCGTTAGAATACTTCCCTTCTTTTTGGCAACCTATCTTGGGTCAAATTTATAAACCAAGCACTTCTCTTGTACAAAAAAAAATTTGGCTTCTAGCTCACAAAAACAATCTCTTAACTCAAGAAATTGATTTAGCCGCTCAAAAATTAGGCTTTCATCTTCAACTAAAAACTATAACCTCTCCTCAAAACCTCAAACAAGATCTTTCTATTGAAAGACCTTGTTTAGTTATTTCTTTAAACGGCAGAGGATTAGACAAGCTAGGAGTAGTACAGGCCATTTTTCAAGCCGCAAATATTCCTTTAGCCCTTTGGATAGTAGATAATCCTTGGTATATTTTAACCAAATTTAAAGGCAACTTTATCTCTCAACTACCTATATTCATTACAGATAATTTTTTTACTCCTTTCCTAAAACAAGCAGGCTTTAGTAAAGTTTTTTACTTACCCCTAGCTACAGAACCATGCTTCTTTCAACAGACAAAAAAACAAAAAAAATGGGAAAGTGAAATAGCCTTTATTGGCAGAGTTCATTTTCCAAATAAAAATAAATACTTCGCAGGCCAAACTTTAGAAACAAAAATTTTATTCCAAGGGAAAAAACAAATAGACTCTGGAAAACGTTCAGATTGTGCTTGGATAACAAAATATATACCACTTACTCCTGCAAAAACACGCAATATTGGCGCCCATTTAGAAGAACTAAATCTGTATTATAGAATACAAATTCTTCAATTTATTTCTAAACATTTTCAATTACAAATCATAGGAGATATGACTTGGGAAAAATTTTTTTCAAATATTTCTATTTCTGGACCTGTGGATTATTATTCTCAATTAAAAAATATCTATACAACTGCACATTATATTCTAAATTTAACTAGCTTTCATTTACCAAATAGCCTTAATCAACGTCACTTTGACGTTTGGATAAGTAATGGCTTTTTATTAACTGATTTTTCAACTGGATTAAATATCTTCCCCAATGATATAATAAAGCTTATTTCATTTCAGAATAAAAAAGAAATACTTAATAAGATCTCAACTCTAGAAAAAGAGAAATACTTAAAACAAGATATTCAAACTCATATGAAAAAAATTATTCTACAGAAACATACATATACCCATCGTTTAGAGTATATTTTAGACATATTAAATATTAAATAAATTAAATCAAATAAAATAACTTTTTCTCATTAATTTTCTCAATAAGAAAGCAAGTCCTAATAAGAAAACAAATCCTAAATGACTCCAGTCAATAATCACAACAGTAGTGGGCGAAAAATAAATATGAGGAAAATTCTTCAACACTCTAATAATACCTGTTGCAACTACTCCTATCCACATTAATATACTTACCCATCCCCAGAAAGAAACTTTCTTTATCTTACCTAAAGCAAGTACCTTCCCTGTCTGAAAAGATAAAATTAACAACAAAATCATAGATAACACATAATGAAAACGATGATTAAAATAAAAATCAGCTGTCCAGCCAAACCCAGGGATATCTGCAAGATAATAGCGTTTAAAAATAGGCATTTGCCCAAACCCAGTAAAAGCTAGCATGATTACCAAAAAATAAAAAAACCTTTTAAAATTTTTACTCCAATTCATGATCCTTCCTCTGTTTTACTTTATTTAACACAGTTAAAATTCCTGCAGCAAAGCCAGCTACTGGCGCAGTAAGTACAGCAAAACCCAAATTTTCTTCTTTAGCCATAGAATAAGATACTTGACTTAAATGAGGGCGCCCAGGTCCCTTTTCAATAAATTTATTGAGAATTTCAAAGGGAACAGGAGACACATATATAGTATTTGTCCCTCCGTTTTCTTTTTCACCATAAATATAACCTTTCATCTTTTTTGCCAATTTATGGGCTTTGGCAATAATTTCTGATCGTGGGCCAATGGTTTGAACCCCTTCAGGACAAGCCTCTATACAAGCTGGCAATTTCCCTTGCGCAATTCTATCATAACAACGATCACATTTATACATTACCCCATTACCAGCATAAGAAGGCAAAAGCTTTAAATATAAACCAACACCTGTCTGGCGCTCTGGAATATGCCATGGACACACTTTTTTACACTTAGCACCTCCCAAACAGATATCGGAATTAATTCTTACAATACCATTTTTCTGCTTTGAACAAGCTCCCCAGGGACACAAATTGGCACACGGAGGGTTTACACAATGCAAACAACGCCTAGGGATATTAATCTCAAACTCTTCACCTTTCCACACACCACTAGCAGTTTGAATAAAAAGCCAATTATAGGGAGTCAGTCTGTCATCTACATCTTGTTTATCAGACCAATCTGAGACCTTTACTCTTTTGGGATACATTTTAGGAAATGGTTTCTTAGGCCTGGGGAATTTATGGGCATTTGTTTCCTTACATGCGTCTACACATGCCCCACAGCCAACACACTTACTTAAATCTAAAAGAGTTGCTATCTCTTCTCCCTGCTCATAAGCCTGTATTGTACCAGGTAACATTAAACTGCTACCTGCCACTAACATGCTCTGAATAAACTTTCTTCGTGAAACCATTTTCTTTGCCTCCATAGTTAACATTATCAACTAATAATGCCTTTATCTTATAGGTCAAGAGGAGAATTTCATTTTCAGGTTAATATCTTAGTTAGCTATTTTGAAATTTGGAATTTGTTTCTAATTTCTATTCTTGAAAGAAAATTATTTTTAGAGTAGAATAAAAAATATTTAGATTTAATAATAAAAAAGGAATAAATTATGTTTGAGTATAAAAACACGAAAGCGAGCGTATTATTTATAAGTGTATTGTTAAGCATAGGATGTTCTTTGCACCAACCAAAGCAACAAAATTCAAAATCTTTAGAGTGGCGTATGGAAAGTCTAGAAGAAAATTCTTTAAACTTTAAACACCAGCTTTTAAAGCAAAAAAAAGCAATAGATAAAAACTCTAATCAAATTCTTCAACTTCAGCAAAAAGTTGGTAACCTAGAAAGTAAAACAGTTTTACTTGAACAAAAAATATCTAAGTTAGAAAGCAATGCGCAAAATTCTACTTTAACCACCAATAGCAATATTCATGATATTTCTTCAAATAAGACAAATAATATTTCTGTAAGCGAGCAAGAATCAAACCTAACGCAGTCAGATAACTTTTTATATCAAAAAGGCCTTTCTTTAATTTTAGCTAATAAATTAAAAAAAGGACGTACTGTGTTAAACAATATTTTAAAATTTTATCCTAAAAGTAAATTAGTTCCTAATGCCCTTTATTGGATAGGAGAAAGTTATTATGGTGAGGGCAAATATGCCAAATCTATTCTAACCTTTAAACGAATTGTTAATTCTTATCCTACACATTACAAAGCATCTCATGCTTTATTAAAAATTGCCTATGCTTATGCTGAGTTAGGGGACAAAGAGAATGCTAAATTTTATCTAAAAATTCTTCTTCAGGACTACCCCAAAAGTGACGTTGTAGCCAAGGCTAAGAAAAAACTTAAAATGCTTCAATGAACAGCCTGGATACAGAACAAGAGCTTTTTGCCTTTTTATGTTTAACCTCAATAAAAGGCATTGGGCCAGCTTCTATAAAAAAAATCATCTCTATTACCCATCTAGCGAGTCAAGCGTGGAAAAATATTGATAAGGTTTTAAAGAATCTAACTTCTAAAACCATAGAATTATCGCAAAGTCATAAAGCTAAAATTCAAAATTTAGCTGAACAAAAAATACAACTTATCAAGAAATCTAACGTCAAGTATATACTTTTAACTGATGACATCTATCCAGAACTATTAAAAGAAATCTCTACTCCCCCATCTATTTTATTTTATCAAGGAGACATTAACTTATTGTCTTATCCTAAAATAGCCTTAGTTGGGTCACGAAAGGCCAGTACCTATGGCCTCAAAATGGCCCAGGAAATAGCTTCTAATTTAAGTGCCAATGGAATATGCGTAGTATCTGGTTTGGCCTTAGGTATTGATGCTGCTGCTCATAAGGCAGCTCTTTTACATAAAGGAAAAACAATAGCAGTACTTGGATGTGGAGTGAATATAAATTACCCCTATCAAAACTCTAAGTTACAAAAAGACATAGCAAATAATGGTCTAATCTTATCTGAATATCTACCCAATACTACTCCAGAACCACAAAATTTCCCCTCTCGCAATAGAATAATTAGTGGTCTTTGTTCTGGGGTTGTAGTAGTGGAAGCACCTAAAAAAAGTGGTGCGCTTATTACTGCTAAATATGCTTTAGAATATGGCAGAGAGATATTTGCTGTTCCTGGAACTACTAAAATGTACAGTTTTGAAGGTTGCAACCGTCTTATCCAAGAAGGAGCTTACTTGGTACAACAAACAGAAGATATTTTAGAAACACTTTCCTTACAAATCAACTTCCCTCAAAACAAAAAAGAAAATCATACCATAGAGCATCTTTCTGAAAATGAAAAAAATATTTACCACCTCTTGCAAAACCAAGATAAGCTCCATATAGAAGAAATTAGCCAATCCTTAAATTTATCTATAGCTGAAATTAGTGGCTTACTAATTCAAATGGAGATAAAGGGCATCATTCAAAGACTTGCAGGAATGTATTTTTGTCTAAAATAAAGTAGGAGTTATGAAAAATGCAAAAAATTCCTATAAATCTTGCTCAAGCAGGTATGGTTTTAGAAAAGCCTGTCACTTTAGAAACAGGTCAAGTTCTTTTAGCAGCTGGAGCAACTTTAAATGAAAACATAATTAGGATTATTGAATCCAAAGGGATAAAATATATTACAGTCAAAGGCACTCCCCTTGATTTAGATGGAATAGCTTCAAGTCCATCTTATACTAAACGCATTGAACGCCTGGATTATTTATTTAGATATTACAAAGATGACCAATTTATGCAAAAAATAAAAAAACTCATTCAAAATTATTTTAAACAAAAAGCAGCATTAGAGCAACAAGCCTCAAAAGGGGAAGAGTAATGGAAGATTTACGCTTGGAATCTAAAAAGAAAGTCTTGGCAGTTAAAGACCTACCAACCCTGCCCCAAGTTTTAGAAGAAGTTAGCAAATTAGTAGAAGATCCAACTGTCTCTACTGAAAAAATTGCCAATGTTATTTCCAAGGACCAAGTTCTATCAGCTAAGGTGTTAAAAATGGTAAATTCTCCAATATATGGTTTCCCCCGCCGCATCTCAACAATCCAACATGCCTTAGTTCTACTTGGCTTTAATGTAATTAAAGGTCTTATTATCAGCACATCTGTCTTTGATATTATGAATAAATCTATGGTAGGACTTTGGGAACATAGTCTGGGATGTGCCTTAGCTGCTTCTACAATTGCCAAAACAGTTGGTCTAAAAGACCCTGAAGAATATGCTGTAGGAGGATTATTACACGATTTAGGCAAAGTCATTGCCCTTGTTCAACTTCCTGAATTAAAAAAAGAAGTAGAAGAATTAGTAAAAAAAGAAGATATTCCTTATTATGTGGCAGAAAAAAAAGTTATGGGCTTTGGACACGATAGAATAAATGCCTGGTTGGCAGACTACTGGAACTTGCCCTTAAGACTTAAAGAAGGTTTAGCTTGGCATCATCAAATTAAAAGCGCCCAATATTATCCTGAAATGGCAGCGGTAGTACACTTAGCTGACTTTATTACTAGAGTTTTTGAAGTTGGTTTTGCAGGAGACGACCATGCAAGTAAACTATATCCAGAAGCATGCAAAATCTTAAAACTCTCTTCAAAAACCTTTGAAGCAATTTTAGATGAATTGGCAGATGAATTTTTAGAACTCTCTGGATTTAACCCCGAAGAATAAAAATGCAAAAAAAAGACTTTTTTCTTATTTCTAATTCCAATGACTTGTTCCAAGAATTAAAAAAAATCTTGCCTGAAGCTAATTGGTCTATCTTTGAACGAGGAACAGGAGCAATAGAATATCTTTTTAATAGTCCCCCAGGGCTACTTCTAATTGATAGTGCAATAAAGGATATTAGTGCATTTGAACTTGTAGGTCTATTTAAAAGTGAAAATGTATATAGACAAGTTCCTGTAGTGTTGATTCTAAACCAAAATGAATTAAAATCCATAAATTTCTGTCATCTAGAAGCTGATGACTTTATTCTAAAACCAATTAATCCTACAATTGTGGAACCTCGTTTACATCTAGTACTCAGTAGAGCAGCCAGGGCATTAGATGCCAATCCCCTCACTAAACTTCCAGGAAATACGTCTATTATTCAAAAAATTCAAAGCCTTATAGATCAAAAAAAAGAATTTGCCCTTGCCTATGTTGATTTAGATTATTTTAAATCTTTTAACGATAAATATGGCTTTTCTAGAGGCGATGAAGTACTTATGATGACAGCCAGAATTATTGTAAACACCATTAGGGCTTTTGGCGGACAAAATAGTTTTGTCGGACATGTAGGAGGAGACGATTTTGTCTTTATTGTATCTCCTCAAAAAGTTGAGCAAGCCTGTAAAATGATAATAAGCAGTTTTGATAGCATTGTGCCCAATTTTTATGATCCTAAAGATAGAGAAAATGGCTATATTCGCTCTACAGATAGACAAGGTAATATCAGAGAATTTCCATTTATGGCTATTTCTATTGCCGTAGTTTTCAATTATGGGCAATTAAAACACTATGGAGAAGCTGCCCAAATTGCTATGAATCTTAAAAAAATTGCCAAAGAAAACCCCAAAAGTTGCTATGTCTTGGACAGAAGAAAACCTACCAATTAACTTACAAATCTTTTTAGCTTATTTAGATGTAGAAAAAGGATATTCTAAAGCCACCATAAGTGCTTATGGTAGGGATTTAATAGATTTTGAATCATATTTGCAATCAGTTGCTAAAACCCTCGATTCTCCTCAACATATTGAAAAAAATGATATTTTATCCTATCTAAGTTCCTTATATGCAAAAAATTTACAAAAAAGTTCTATGGCTCGCAAACTTTCTTCTTTGCGAACATTTTTTAATTTTCTTTTAAAAAGAAAAAAAATATCTAAAAATCCAATTTTAGGAATTAAAAACCCTAAACAAGATAAGAAAATACCCCGTGTCTTAAATATAGATCAAATATTAACCTTATTAGAAACTGATCTAGAACCAACACCTAAAAACCTTAGAAATTTGGCTTTAGCAGAGTTGATCTATGGTTCTGGCCTAAGGATTAGTGAAGCCATAGGGTTGAACCTAGGAGATATTGATCTTGGACAAAATATAGTCATAGTTTTAGGCAAAGGTCAAAAACAACGAATGGTACCCATTAGTTCCAAAGCCAATAAACGGCTTTTAAACTATCTTGACCAAAGACAAGCATTTAATCCAAAACCCACTGAAGAGGCTTTTTTCTTAGGCATGCGAGGGAAAAGACTTAATCGACGAGAAGCAAATCGAATTTTACTTAAACTTGCCCAACAGGCAAAACTAGATTTAAATATTAGCCCTCATACTTTACGACACTCATTTGCCACCCATTTGCTGCAAGCAGGAGCTGATCTTAGAACAGTCCAAGAGTTATTAGGACATTCTAGAATCTCAACAACTCAGCGTTATACTCACCTTAATTTAGATAATATTATGAAAATCTATGACACAGCCCATCCTTTGGCCAAAAAAAAATAACTAGCCTATTATTTTATCTAATAAATCAAGTTCTATATTTTCTTCAACCAAATCAGCTAGTTTATCTATTTCTTGCGAAATAGTATAAGTGGGCCTTTGCTCTAAAATAGATAAACCTTTTCGAGACCTCAAATTGTTTAACCATGCATGTCTAAAATCATCATTATCAAAAATTCCATGTAAATATGTTCCCCAAATCTTTTCATTTTTTGTTTTATAACCCAAAGATTTTTTCTTTTCATTATACCCAAAAACCAGAAGGTCACTTAAAGGTTTGGTTTCACCATGATGAATCTCGTAGCCGCTAACATCAAATGTTTTTTCTTGAAAAAAAATTTTCCCCTTAGTTTGAAATAAAGATTTTTTGGATTTAAACTCTGTTTTAACAGGTAATAATCCTAACCCGCTAATTTCTCCTTTACCTTCCCAGCCACTATCGTCTTGAATTACACTTCCTAACATCTGATATCCACCACAAATGCCTACTATCTCTAACTTATCTTTATTCTCCAAAAGCCAAGTAGCTATTCCCGAAGAATGCAAAAATTTTAAATCAAAAAATACATTTTTAGTTCCTGGAATAATAACCACATCAAAATTATCTAAAAGATCTTCTTTGCTTCTAATGATACAACAATCTACATCTATTTCCATTTTTAAGGCATCAAAATCAGTAAAATTAGAAATATGAGGAAGATCTATAATACCTATCTTTACCCTATCCTTAGCCTGAGAAAAAAACTTTGTTTTTTGTTTAAAACTAACAGAATCCTCTTCTGGAAGATTAAAAGAAACATAAGGAATTATACCCAATACGGGTTTGCCAGTAAGTTGATAAATAAAATCTAGGCCAGAATTTAAAAGTCTTTTTCTCCCCCGAAACTTATTTATAATAAAACCTAAGATAAGATTTTGTTCTTCCTTAGTTAAAAGAGAAAAAGTTCCCCAAAAAGAAGCAAATATACCTCCTAAATTTATGTCCCCAACCAACAAAACCTTAGCTTTTGCCCACAGAGCAAAATTCATATTTACAATATCATGGGTTTTCAAATTTATTTCCACAGGACTACCAGCCCCCTCTACTAAAATAACATCATACTCTAAACTCAACTCTCTAAAACATTCTTTTACAACCTCAAATGCTTTGGGCTTATAGGCAATATATTCTTCCACACTCATATTGGAAACAGGCTGTCCTCTTACTATCACCTGCGCCCCTATCTCTGAACTTGGCTTTAAAAGAATAGGATTCATTCTAATATCTGGTTCTAAAAAACACGCTTGCGCCTGCAAAGCCTGTGCTCGTCCTATTTCTAAACCATCTTTAGTCACAAAAGAGTTTAAAGCCATGTTTTGAGCTTTAAATGGAGCCACCTTAACACCTTTTCTAGCCAAAATACGACCCAAAGCAGCTACTAAAAAAGATTTACCTACATTCGAAGCCGTTCCCTGTACCATTAAAACCTTAGGACTCTTATTTTTTTTATTCTTTCTTCTACCCCTAACAACTTGTTTTTGACCAAAAAACTCTCTTACAACCTGAAACAAATGCTCCTGCTCATAAAAAGGTCTTACAGCAATACGTAAAAAATTATCTCCTAAGCCCTCAAAAGAATCACACTCCCTGAGAATAACTCTATGCTCAAAGCAAAATTTAGCTAATTGTTTAGCTTTATCATGTTGGATTAAAATAAAATTAGAACAACTGGGATAAACTTTTGCCCCCATTTCTTGAAAAAAAGAAATCAATTCTTGGCGCAATTGCTTAACCCTTTGTCTGGTATGATCAACAAAAAAATCATCAGAAAAATATGCTTTGGAAATCTCCACACCACAAGTACCTACAGACCAAGGCGGTAACATCTTTTGGGCTGATTCAATAATTTGAGAAGAACTTACAACAAAGCCTATTCTAACTCCTGGCAATCCCAATATTTTAGTCAAGGAAAAAACATAAACGATATTAGGCAAAATATTGAGTTTAAATTGAAATTGTGGATCTAAAAAATCCCAAAAAGCTAAATCTAAAACAAAAATACTCTCAGGATATTTATTAGCTAAATTTTTAATTACTCCAAAATCGAGCAAAGAATTTGTTGGGTTATTAGGATGGGCCAAAATAACCAAAGATGGATACTCCAAACATTTCTCCAAGTCATCAAATGGATATAAAAAATTATTTTCAGACTCTAAATGTACCTTTATTTTGCGCTTTTTTTCACAAAATATACTAATATATTCTCCAAAACAAGGAGGGAACGTTATTATTTGTTTTACTTTTTTTAAAAAAGGTAACAACGGAAAAAGAGCTGAAGAACCGTTAAGAGGCCAAATTTGGCTAATTTTTACACCATAATAAAAAGCCGCTTTCTCTCTAAGCTCCCAATATTCTATATCAGGATAATGAGTAGCTTTAGATAAAAAAGTCTTCCCAATTTCTTCTATCCAATTAGGCGGACCAATGGGGTTTAAACTTGCTGAAAAATCAAAAATTTCTTCTGGTTTGCACTTTAATTCTCTAGCAATACGCCAAACATTTCCACCATGCACAATACTCATCAAAATCAACCTTTTTATCTATATTAATTATAATCAATGTTAAGCCATAGAAACGCAAGAAGCAATAAAAAAGGCCACCCATAGGTGGCCTTTTTAAAGCATAACTTAACTGGAAGATTAATATTAATACATTCCACCCATTCCACCACCAGGCATAGGAGGAGTGTCTTTCTTTTCTTCTGGTTTTTCTGCAATTGCAGCCTCTGTAGTAAGAAGCAAAGAAGCTACAGAAGCAGCATTTTGCAAGGCAATTCTAGTTACCTTTTTAGGATCAATTACACCAGATTTATAAAGGTCTTCATACTCTCCAGTGGCAGCGTTAAAACCTTCACCATCTTTCATAGATTTTACCTTCTCAATTACTACAGCTCCTTCAAAACCAGCATTTTTACAGATCTGAATAAGAGGAGCTTGAGCAGCTTTTCGAACAACTTCTATACCTGCAGCCTCATCATCATCTGCAGGTTTAATATCATCTAAAACAGACAAGCAGCGAATTAAAGCTACTCCACCACCAGGAACAATGCCTTCTTCTACTGCGGCTCTAGTAGCATTTAAAGCATCTTCCACTCTTGCCTTTTTCTCTTTCATCTCAGTTTCAGTAGCAGCTCCAACATGGATGACAGCTACCCCACCAACAATCTTAGCTAAACGTTCTTGTAATTTTTCTCTATCATAGTCAGAGGTGCTTTCTTCAATTTCTGCACGAATTTGTTTAATACGTGCCTTAATATCTTCTGGCTTTCCAGCACCATCTACAATTGTAGTATTTTCTTTATCTATAATTACTCTTTTTGCCTTACCTAAATCATTAATAGTAGCACTTTCTAATTTTACACCCAACTCTTCAGAAATAACCTGACCACCAGTTAAGATGGCAATATCTTGTAACATAGCTTTTCGACGCTCACCAAAGCCAGGAGCCTTTACAGCTGCAACTTGTAAAGTACCTCTAAGTTTATTCACTACCAAAGTAGCCAAAGCTTCACCTTCTACATCCTCAGCAATGATGAGTAAAGGCTTGCTCATTTTAGCTACCTGTTCTAACACAGGCAACAAGTCTTTCATAGAAGAAATCTTTTTATCGTGAATCAAAATAAGAGCATCTTCTAATTCACAAACCATTTTCTCAGGATCAGTGACAAAATAAGGAGAAAGATATCCACGATCAAACTGCATACCTTCTACTACATCTAAAGTAGTCTCTAAACCTTTAGCTTCCTCTACAGTAATTACACCTTCTTTTCCTACCTTGCTCATTGCTTCAGCAATAATATTTCCAATGGTAGGATCGTTGTTAGCAGAAATTGTACCAACTTGAGCAATTTCTTTTTGATCTCTAGTGGGTTTAGCAACCCTTTCTAATTCTTTAACCAAAGCTTCTACAGCTTTATCAATACCTCGCTTAATAGCCATAGGATTACGACCAGCAGCTACTAACTTTAAACCTTCTGTAAAAATGGCTTGGGCTAAAACAGTAGCAGTAGTTGTACCATCACCAGCAATATCACTGGTCTTGCTGGCAACCTCTTTTACCATCTGTGCGCCCATGTTCTCAAACTTATCTTCTAACTCAATCTCTTTAGCTACTGTAACACCATCTTTAGTAATGGTTGGAGAACCAAAAGATTTCTCAATTACTACATTTCTCCCCTTAGGACCAAGGGTTACTTTTACAGCCTCAGCCAAAATATCTACACCGCTTTTTAATTTGGCTCTAGCGTCTACATCAAATTTTATAACTTTAGCACCCATTTCCTTCCTCCTTAACTTAAAATTTTAATTACTCAATAATAGCTAAAATATCATCTTCTCTCATAACCAAGTGCTCAACACCTTCAATCTTTACTTCTGTGCCAGCATATTTGTTAAAGAGAATCTTGTCTCCTACTTTTACAGTCATAGGAATTGTTTTGCCATCATCAGAGACCTTTCCAGGCCCTACAGCTACTACCTCGCCTTTAATAGGCTTTTCCTTAGCAGTGTCAGGAATAATAATTCCACCTTTTGTAACTTCTTCCTCTTCTAAACGCTTTACCAATACTCTGTCATGTAAAGGTTTCAGATTCATACCAATCCCTCCTTCAAGGTTTTTCTTGTCAAAACTGTATTTTTTACACTAATACTTGAGACGGTGGCTCATATAAGCACGCTATTAGCACTCGTCAAGAGTGAGTGCTAAAAATTTTTTAAAAAAATATAATTTTAAATAAAATCAATATGTTACATAAAAGATATAAACTAATTCCCCAATTTTGCTCTCTATTTCATTTTAAAAATAAAAGAATAAACATTAACCTAATACTCTTATTTACCAAACAAATATCAAAGGCGCCCAAAAGGGCGCCTTTATTGACAAGTACATTTTTTAAAAAAGGGAATAAAATCAAATTAAGACTTTAATTCTTCAATAATATGTTTTAGATTTTCTACTTGCTCTGCCAATCTGGTCACAGATTTTTCTGCTTCTTGCATTATCTGTTCTGTTTGCTCAGCAATTTTATTAATTTCTTCAATTTGAGCGTTAATTTCTTCACTAGCTGCAGATTGTTCCTCTGAAGCAGTTGCAATTGCAGTAACACTATCAGCAGCTCTTTCTGCATATTGAACAATTTCCTCAAGCGCTTGACCTGAGTGAGTAATTAATTCTTCTGTTTTAGCAATTATTTGGACTACTTGATCTACATGTTGAATATTATTTTTTGTCCCTATTTGAATTTCTTCAATAGCTTCTCCAACTTCTTTTGTTGCCTGCATTGTTTTTTCTGCTAGTTTTCTAACCTCATCAGCTACTACAGCAAAACCTCTTCCTGCATCTCCTGCCCTTGCTGCCTCAATAGCTGCATTTAAGGCCAATAAATTCGTTTGATCTGCAATATCCTCGATCACTGTAATAATTTTTCCAATATCCTGAGCCTGAGCTCCTAACTTATCCATAGCATTTTTCATTGTATCTGATTTTTCTTTAACTTCTCCCATAATCTCATTTGCTCTACTAACCAAATCATATCCAGCATTCGCCTTTTCCTTTGTTTCCTCAGAAATTTTAGCTGACTCAGAAGCATTTCTAGCTACCTCTAATACTGTCGCATTCATCTCTCCCATAGCAGTTGCTGTTTCCTGTATTCTTTGTCTCTGAAAACTAGCACCAGAAGAAGTTTTGTTTATTTTCTCTAATAAATTCGTACTGTGTTTTTCTAAAACTTTACTTACTTCTTCTACTCTTTTTGCAGCTTCCAGCTTTCCTGCTAAAGTAGCTTCTGCAGCCTTTTTATGTGCTTCTTCTGCTTCAGCCAATGCCTTCTTAGCTTTTTTAGTAGCCTCCTCTGCTAAAAGACTCTTTTCTTGAGCTTCTTTAATTTTATTTTTCAAATTTACCACCATTTCTTGTAAAGCAGTAGCAAGTTCTCCTAACTCATCATCACTTTTAAAACGTAAAGAAGCTTTTAAATCTCCTTTAGCAACCTTTACTGCAAAATCTCTCAAAATATCTATAGGAACTAACACAAATCTTCTAACAACTCCTACTCCAATTAAAAGAAAAATCACTAATATTAGGCTGACTCCTCCTAATAAAATATGTTTCAAATTATTCACTAAAGCTACTTGCCTGCTATCATCAAAAGCATAGGCCAAAACTCCAACCACTTTATTACTAAAATCTCTAATGGGAAAAGCTACAACACCAAAATTATTTTTCTCTTTTACTACTAAGCCATCTAACCCTTTCTCTAACAATTGAATATCAAAAAGCATATTTAACTTTTCATTAGGTGCATAGACTTGTACAAATTTATCCCCTAAAATAGGAAATTTTGTCTTATCTTGTAATTTTGTAGCTATTGGTAGATAACTACTATCCATATACACAGCCAAATATTCTTCTTTGGATTTGCTAGCCGCCTTTAAAATAGAATTAAAATCAACCAAAACTTCTACTGAACCTAAAAGCCTATCTCCTTCTTTTATAGGTAAAACTCCTCTTAAAGAAAATCCACCTCTACCAATTTCTATACCCAACACTTTGTTACCTGTCCTAGCAACAGTTAAAACAGTTTTCCTAAAGCTAGAAATATCATCAGAAATATCTACCCACACACCTCGCCTTTTGGCATTTTTTTCTCTCCACAACCGCACAAAACTTCTACCATTAGGAAGATGAAAATGTATTCTAAGCTTTTGGCCTAAAACCTGATGATAGCCCTCTAAAAAAGTCATCAGTGCATTTCTAAGCTGCTTGCGTGCCTCTTCAACAGTGGGATCATCTTCTACATCAATATTACCACTCAAAGCCATTTTATATGCCTCTTTTACCTGTGGCAACGCCACAAATAAAGAAGATAACTTCATTGCCTCTTGAGTTGCCAAGTCAAAATATGAACTTATTTCTCTTGATTTTGCCTGCCCTACCTGCCAAATGAAATAATTAGTTAATTTACCAAGTTTTAAGCTAAAAAAGAAATAAATAGCTCCCAACAAAACCACACAAACAATTGTTAAAGGCAAAAATATTTTAGACTTAAGTTTTAATTTCATACCCTACTCCTAACTTATCATACTTTTTTTAAGCAATAAGCCTAAAAATGTAAAAGGGGAAGCGAAAAATCCGCCTCCCCTTTTTAAAATAATTTTTTTATATCCTCAACTAGTTTAAATCTTTTTAATTTTGACAAAATGCTCTTGTAAAGCCACAGCTCCCCCTGCTTTATCCCACACATCTAGGCCGCCTATCATTAACTTATGGTCAGCCACTCCTCTATTTCTTGCCTTTGTCTCTGGGGGTGTTGCGGAATCAAATCCATGCACCATAAATACTGCCTCAGGATGTATAAAAGGAGTAACAAAAGCTCTCATTTTGCCTTTATAGCCATTATTAGCATCTACCTCTACTATATCTCCATCTTCTATCCCCATACTTTTTGCTACATCTCTATTTATCCATAACACATTTTCTGGCATTTGTTCTACGAGTAAAGCATTATTTATAGTATGTCCTTGGGTATGAATAGCACACCTTCCCACAGTAAGCCTAAAAGACCCTTCTTCAGGATGAGGTTTTGGTTCATAAGGTTTTAAAGAAGGTACTCCTGCCTCTTCCCATTTTGGTGCAATTATTTCAATCTTACCCGATTGTGTTTTAAATTTTAAATTCTCTCTATCTATATAAAGCGGAGTATCTGTTAACATCACCATGCCATTTTTATTAAAATCTTCTATCTTCACTCCTGTACCATTTAACTGAAAGTTCCAAATATCTTCAATAGAATCAAAACTTAACTTCTCAATACCCATGGCTTTAGCCAGGCCACAAATAATTTCCCAATCTGCTTTTGTATCAAACCTAGGTTCAACACATCTCTGACGCACAATAAAATGAGGTTTTGGGCCTTTTTTAGTTGCAATAATACTTTCTCGTTCTAAATAAGGAGATAAAGGCAAAACCACATCTGCATACCATGCAGTCTCTGACCACGAAAAGGTCACAGACACAAGAAAATCTAATTTATCTAAAATCTTTTTCAGTTGATTAGGGTCAGGAAACGCCATCAAAGGATCATGCCTATAACATATATAAGCTTTTAGTGGGTAGGGATCTTCTGTTTCAATTGCTTTAAAAGCCAAATGCAACAAACCTGGGCCAGCATCAAAATACTTATACTTCCAACCAACTCCATCAGCTCGCTTTTCCTCTGGTTTTGGGAATTGAGCAGCTAAAGAGTTTAGGCCTTGTTTCCCACAGTCCTTTGGAGTCATTGCCCAAGCTAAACCACCTTTAGCTCCAATAGAACCCAATAAGGCATTAATAATATAAATAGTCCTCGAAACATAAAAAGAATCCGTATAGCGAGCATTATTCCAACCAGGATGCCAAATCACAGAAGGACTAGCTGCGGCTAGTTCTTGAACAAAATTTCTTAAAGCTTTGGCTGGTATACCTGTTTCTTCCTCTGCCCATTCAGGAGTATAAGGCTCTACAAAACTTCGTAATTCTGACAATCCTTCAAAATATTTATTGACATAGTGAGAATCATAAAGTTTCTTCCTCAAAATTTCATTAATCACAGCTAAGTTAAAGGCATAATCTGTACCTGGACGAATCATAAAAAAAGTATCTGCTTTGCCTGCAGTAATAGTAGCCCTAACATCTATTACTGTAAGTTTACATCCCTTTTCTAGGGCATCCATCATCCCTACACACTCACTAACATTAATAGCCTCGAATAAATTCCTTGTCTGTAAAACAACATGCTTAGCATTTTTAAAATCATAGACAACACCTTTTCTACCAAAACCAAACAAGGATAAAGCAGCATGCTGAACATTTCTCGCACAACTAGCATCATGGTTACAATAATTTGGAGAGCCAATAGCCCTAACAAAAGCTTTATGAAGGTCTGCAAAAGGACCTCCCCTATCCGACCAAAGCACAGACTTTGTGCCATATTTATCAATTACCTCTTTCAACCTTTCTGCTACATAAGCAAAGGCCTCCTCCCAGGAAACCTTTCTCCACTTACCCTCTCCTCTTGCTCCTTCACGAATCAAAGGATATTGAGGCCTTTCAGCATCTTCAATCAAGGCTGTGCCTGCTGCTCCACGGGCACATAACCCTCCTCTTACTCCACTCTGTCTGTTTCCTTGAATAAATTTTATTTCACCATCTTCTACATCTACCTCAATAGGACATCTTGAGGTGCACATTCCACAAATAGAATATTTTTTTTCTTTCATAATTTTACCCCCATTTTATTAGCGAAATGGTTTTTTAGGTTATGGTGTTAACTAATGAGAAAAAAAAGGCAAGAAAAATTTTTTTTGTGAATAAAATAACTTACAAAAAACTTTCTTGACAATTTTTCTTCTTTTGTGTTTAGCCTGGTTAAACTTTGAAAAACTTTTTGAATAACTTTATTTATTTTATGAGGTAAGCTGAATGAATTTTTTATGGATACACGTAGCTATTATTCTATTTTTGGTTGCGGGTTTAATTTTTGCAGGTGTTCCTCTTTTAGCTTCTCTGCTTCTTGCTCCAAAATCAAAAGAAAAAAATCTTCTTCTTCCTTATGAATGTGGAATGTGTCCCTATGGTTCCCCATGGATACGATTTGGAATAAATTACTATTTTTACGCCCTTTTATTCTTAGCCTTTGATGTAGACGTGTTATATCTTTTCCCAGTAGCTAGTTGCTATTTTTCAAGTAAAGGCTTCTTACCTTTTATAGAAATATTTATCTTTGTTTCCATATTATTTGCAGCTCTTATCTTTTTCTTTAAAAAAGGAGTGTTCTCGTGGCCCAAGAGAATAAAAATTTAAAATTTCATTTACCTGAAATAGAAACACCTATTATCAACCTCCAATTAACTAAAAAATACCTAGATATTTGTAGGTCTATGTCTTTGTGGCCTATGACATTTGGATTAGCCTGTTGTGCTATTGAAATGATGGCTGTAGGTATGGCTAGATTTGATATAGCAAGATTTGGAGCTGAAGTATTTCGTCCTTCGCCTCGGCAATCAGACCTTATGATTGTAGCAGGCACTGTAAGTAAAAAAATAGCACCTATGGTAGTAAGACTTTACGAACAAATGCCTGCTCCCAAGTGGGTTATTGCTATGGGAAATTGTGCGATTTCAGGTGGCCCTTTTTATTTTAAAGGACAGTATGGAATAGTGGAGGGAGTAGATAAACTAATCCCTGTTGATGTATATGTCCCTGGATGCCCGCCTAGGCCAGAAGGTTTATTAGAAGGATTATTTAAACTTCAAGAGAAAATTACAGGGAAACGGTGGTGGCCTAAACCCAAAGGAGAGTTTCATGAATAACAAGACATCTCTCTTCCCGCCTTTTATAGAAGATGCTTGCTGTTTTTCTTCCTGTTCTCATGAACAAACAGGTTATGAACGGCATTTTTTCATTACTCCAAAAACCCTTTTAAAAAGTGTCCAAAAATTGGATTCTTTAGGATATTATTTAGAAGACATTGTTGCCTCTCAAGTAAAAGAAGGATTTCTATTAGTTTATCATTTTAATCATTGGGAAACTCCTGGCAGGCTTGTCCTCCGAGTGCTTTTAACAGAAGGAAAGAAAGAGGTGGAATCTATTTCATCAGTATATCCAGGTGCCTTATGGCATGAAAGAGAATGTTATGATTTTTTTGGGATTATATTCAAAAATCATCCCAATTTAATACCTCTTCTTTTAGACCCAGAAAACCCAATAGATCCTCCTCTTTTAAAACCAGAAAATAAGAAAAAAGATTTATACCAATTATTACCTGCATGCGAACAGGTATTACAACATCCGCGGGACGAAGAACTTTCTAACTACCTTATTGAGTGTTCTAAAAAAGGGTAATGGCTATGTTAAATCCAAATTTAGATGCATGTGAATTATGTGGTGACTTTTATACTAGACATTTTCATCCCACTCCATCTGAAGATACTCTTATCCTAAACATGGGCCCCCAACATCCTTCCACCCATGGTGTGCTGCGTATCATTTTAGAAATAGATGGAGAATATATTGTAAAAGCCGAACCTGTCTTAGGTTATATTCACCGTATGCACGAAAAAATGGCAGAAGTAAAAAGATATGAGCAGTATTTACCTAATTTAGGGCGAATAGATTATTTACATGCTTTAGCTTGGAATTGGGCATATGTAGGTGCAGTAGAAAGACTTCTCGGACTGGAAGTACCAAAACGAGCAGAATATATTCGAGTAATAACGTGTGAATTAAATAGAATAAATTCACACCTCCTGTGGTGGGGCGCATATCTTTTAGACCTAGGAGCATTTACTCCTATTATGTACGCATTTGAAGATAGAGAAATTGTAATGGATATTCTCCAGCGAATAACTGGCTCTAGATTAACATATTGTTACTATCGATTTGGGGGAGTTAGTCAAGACATAGATGACACTTTTATCGCTCAAACAACAGAATTCTGCAAATATTTAAGAGAACGGCTAAAAATGTATAAGGCTCTTGTTACAGATAATATTATTTTAAGAAAACGGGTAGAAGGAATAGGCATCATAGAAAAAGAGACTCTTCGTAAATATGGAGCAACAGGGCCTGTATTAAGAGGCTCTGATGTCAAATATGATATTCGAAGAGCAGAGCCATATTCCATATATCCTGAGTTAGAATTTGAAATCCCTACTACACAAACTAAAGATGCTCTGGGAAGATATTTAGTCCGTATGCAAGAAATGGAGCAAAGCTTAAATATTATTGAGCAAGCTCTTAAACAATTACCATCTGGAAAATATATTCACCCCAAGGCTCCAAAGCGCCCTAAACCTCCTCGAGGAGAAGTTTATTTTGCTGTAGAGGGGGCTAGGGGAGAAATAGGAGTCCATTTAGTAAGTGATGGAACTGCTTTTCCCTATAGATTGAAACTCCGCTCCCCTAGTTTTTCTAATTTAAGTCTTTTTTCTGAAGTAGCAAAAGGGACATTATTGGCAGATGCAGTATCTATTTTAGGTAGTTTAGACTTAGTAATTCCGGAGATCGACAGATGATAAATATATCCCAAATACCCTTACCTTTTATTCAAATAGTAATTGGACTGATAGGAATATTAGCCTTTGTTGGTCTAAATGGGTTAGTATGTGTTTATCTTGAAAGAAAAATAGCTGGCCATATTCAAAGACGACCAGGTCCTTTTGAAGTTGGCCCCCATGGAATTCTACAGCCCCTGGCAGATGCAGTTAAACTAGTTGCAAAGCAAATGATCACTCCTAAAGGAGCAGATCCTATTCTTTATTGGGCCGCCCCCCTCATCTCCTTTGCTCCAGCAATTGTATGTTTTCTGCCTTTACCTTTTGGCCCAACTCTACAAAATATTTCTATAAATATCGGTTTGATTTTAGTTCTAGCCTTTAGTGGCCTAAATGTTTTAGCTTTGTGCTTGGCTGGTTGGAGTTCACAAAATAAATGGTCTTTATTGGGTGCAGCACGAAATATTGCTCAATCTGTAGCCTATGAAATCCCCCTTTTGCTTTCTCTTTTGCCTGTTGTTTTATTAACCGGAAGCCTAAATTTAGTAGATATCACTAACTATCAAGGAGCGTGGCCTTGGCAATGGTTGGTTGTAAAACAACCACTAGCCTTTATTATCTTTTTTATCTGTGTATTTGCAGAAACGAATAGAGCTCCCTTTGATTTACCTGAGGCAGAAAGTGAACTTACCGCAGGGTTTCACACAGAATATTCGGGAATGGGTTTTGGCCTATTCTTTTTAGCAGAATATTCTTATATGGTAGTAGGATGTGCTCTTGCTTCTATTTTATTTCTAGGAGGATACCAGGGACCTGTTGCCCCAGGTTGGTGGTGGTTTTTACTAAAAGTATATGGACTTCTGTTATTAATGATTTGGGTAAGGTGGACTTATCCCAGAGTAAGATTTGATCAATTACTAAACTTAACTTGGAAGTGGTTTATTCCTCTTACGTTAATTAATATTTTAATAACAGCGTTGGTGGTGAAACTGTGATGACTATAGGGACTAAATTAAAAGAAGCATTTGATGGTCTTGTAAGCCTTATTGTAGGGCTAAAAATTACAGGGGAAAATTTCTTAAAACCTAACGTCACTATTCATTATCCTCGAGAAGTAGTTACCCCAACAGGCTTGGAAGGATATCGAGGACATATAGAGTTAGTGCCTAAAGAGAACAACCCCTTTGTACCCAAATGTATTGCGTGTGGTTTATGTGAAAATATTTGTCCATCTGGTTGTATAAAAATAAAAATTGTAAAAGAGCCTATAGAAACAAAAACAGTTCATACCCCTCATCCAGATATTCAAGATACTCCTCTAGATATTAAACATAAAGTAGCTCCACCACCTAAAATGAGAAAAAAATTATTTTCCTTTGAGTTAGACTATAATTATTGCAGTTTATGTGGATTATGTGTTCAAAATTGCCCAGCAGGTTCGCTTAAATTTTCAAAAGATATTTATTTGGCAGGATACAGTAGAAAAGAATTTGAATTTGACCTTCTGGCAAGATTACAAAATCAAGCCAGACAAAAACAAAACATCGAGGATTAAGATGGAAAAAATAGGAGCAATAGTCTTAGGCATCCATATAGCAATGATTATCTTTGGTGGCCTGGTTACTATTTTTACTAAAAACATTATCCGAGCCCTAACAGGCCTTATCTTAACTTTATTTGGAGTTGCTGGGCTTTATTTTTTAATGGCTGCTCCTTTTATTGGAATCATGCAAATCTTAATTTATGTAGGAGCAATTAGTATCTTAATCTTCTTTGCCATTGCTTTTACCAAAGCCTCGTCTCAAGGAGATGAAGCAAAACCTCGGAAGAAAAGTCAGTACTTTTTAATCTGTACCTTACCTTTCATTTTAGTTAGTGTACTTGGTTATTTTTTGCTAAATGAACTACGATCCTCTCAAACGCCAAAAGTTTCCTCTATCCAGGACCTGGGAACTTTTTTTCTTGGCCCATATATGTTACCTTTTGAGTTAATCTCTGTAGTATTATTAGTGGCAATGGCAGGAGCTGTTGTTTTAGGATTTGAGAAAAAAATAAGTCGAGAGGAATAAAAATGAATTTCTTAACTATCTACCACTTAGTTGCTCTCTTTTTAATGGTTGTAGGGATAGTGGGCATTATTTGGCGAAGAACCTTGGTAGGAATACTAATCTGTATAGAATTGCTTTTAAATGGAGCAGGTCTTGCCATAATGGCTTCAACCAAGCTGACTGAAACTGCGGATTTTCTTGGACAAGCAGGAACACTAATTGTGATGGGACTTGCTGCTGCTGAAGCAACAGTCCTACTAGCACTTATTTTAGTTGTATTTAGACGCTTTGGTCAAATAGAAGCAGATAAAATAAACTCCTTGAGAGGTTAATATGACAACTATTTATTCTGCACTACTACTTATACCCTTGGGCATTACAATGATTGCCCCTCTCTTTGTATGGATTTTTAGAAAAAATGTTAATTTACGAGAAAGCATTTCTTTTGTTGCGGCTTTATTAACTTTTCTAAGCTTAATTCCTATTGGATTAGGAGTTTTAAAAGGCAATATCTATACTTATACTCTATTTGAAATTCTTCCAGGCATAAATGTTAAATTTTGTGCAGATGGACTTAGTCTAATCTTTGCTATCATCTCTTCCTTTTTATGGTTTTTTGCTACAAGTTATAATATTGGATATATGCGTTCTCTAAATGAACACGCTCAGACCAGATACTATATTTGCTTTGCCATTGCGATTTTTGGGGCTCAAGGTGTAGCTCTAAGTGGTAATGTCTTTACCCTTTACCTCTTTTATGAAGTCATAACTATTTTTACCTATCCTTTAGTAGCCCACCATCAAGACGAAGAAGCATATACAGGGGCTAAAAAATATATCGTTTATTTAATGGGCACATCAAAACTCTTTTTACTTCCTGCAATGATTTTAACCTATGTTCTTGCAGGTACGTTAGACTTTAGATTAGGAGATATTGCCAAAGGAATTTTCCCGCCTGGGACAAACCCTATATGGATTACTATTACCTACTTTTTATATATCTTTGGATTAGCCAAAGCTGCTATTATGCCCCTACATAACTGGCTTCCTTCGGCAATGGTTGCTCCTACTCCTGTATCTGCACTACTCCACGCTGTAGCAGTAGTTAAAGCTGGAGTATTCTCTATTAGTAGAATTATTCTTTCTGTATTTGGCCTTCAAGCAATGAATCATTTTAACTTAGGCATTCCTACAGCCTATTTAGCCGCCTTTACTATTGTAACAGCTTCTTTAATCGCTCTAACTAAAGACGACTTAAAGGCTAGATTGGCGTACTCTACAGTAAGTCAACTTTCTTATATTGTATTAGGAGTAGCTATGCTCTCTCCTTTTGCAGTAACAGGAGGATTAGCCCACATTGCCCACCATGCCTTTAGTAAAATTACCCTCTTTTTTGCAGCAGGTGCCATTTATGTGGCAACTCATCTAAAGAAAATCAGCCTCATGAATGGATTAGGCAAAAAAATGCCTCTCACATATACTGCCTTTGCTCTAGCTTCTCTAAGTATGATTGGAGTTCCTCCTGTGTGTGGGTTTGTGAGTAAATGGTACTTAGTCAACGGTGCGGTAGATATTAATAGAGTTATCCTTCTAATCGCTCTGCTTGCCAGCACTGTCTTAAATGCAGCGTATTTTGGTCCTATTGTATATAAAGGCTTTTTTGGAAAACCTCATCCAGATATAAATTTGGATGAATATAAGGAAGCTCCTCTTACCATGGTAGTTCCATTAACTATCACAGCCCTTATCTCGGTATTATTAGGATTATACCCTGACCCATTTTTAAATTTTATAAAAACCCTTGGAGGTGTTAAATGGCCATTTTAAGAGAATGGTTGACCAAGGCACAACAAAAGAAAATGTGGTGGAAGAAGTTCTTTTTTACCTGTCTAGCTATTTTAGTGATAATAAACATTTTTCTAAAACCTCACCATCCCCACTTTAAAGCTGAATTAATACCAGGGTTCTGGGCTATTTTTGGATTTGGCTGTACTATAATCTTAGTAAAAATAGCTAAAGGATGCGCACATACTTTTTTAGGAAAAGACGAGGATTTTTATGAACGCAACTAATTTTATTCATCCAGCTTTTATTTTTATCATCTTTGCAGGTATTTTAACAATCTGGAAACATAGGAGTTTTAAATATCTTCTTCCTCTTCCAGGAATAATTGCTATTTTTTGCGTACTTTTAATGAAACCTGGAATATATAATGAAATTAGCTATTTAGGTTTCAAACTAACTCTTGGCCGAGTAGATACCTTAAGCATAGTTTTTGCTCACGTCTTTGCCATCCAATCCATTATCGGCTTTATTTATGCTTTTCATGTTAAAGAAAGGGCCCAACATATAGCCGCAGCATTATATGTAGCAGGCGCCTTTGGCTCTACTTTTGCTGGGGATTATTTTACACTTTTTATCTTTTGGGAACTTATGGCGGTAGCCTCAACTTTTTTGGTATGGCTAAATCAAAACAATCCTAAAGCGACAAACGCAGGTTTTAGATACTTTATATTTCATACTCTGGGAGGACTCTTTCTGTTAGGTGGATTGCTTTTACGCTATAAAGTTGTGGGTAATTTTGATTTTGTTCCAATTTCCCCAAGTAGCGCTACTATATATGATTATCTTATATTAATTGGCTTTGCAGTAAACGCTGCTGTTGTGCCTTTACATGCCTGGCTCCCAGACGCATATCCAGAGGCAACAATTACAGGAGCAGTGTTTATGAGTGCCTTTACTACTAAAACTGCAGTGTACGTCCTTGCCAGAGGCTTTGCAGGGTTTGAAATATTGGCAATTGCTGGGACAATAATGGCTATCTATGGCGTATTTTATGCTACCATTGAGAATAATGCCAGAAGAATACTAGCCTATCATATTGTATCGCAGGTAGGCTATATGGTGGCAGGTATTGGAATAGGTACAAGTATGACTTTAAATGGTGCATGTGCCCATGCTTATGCTCATATCCTATATAAAGGACTGCTTTTCATGGGAGCAGGATCATTACTATATGCTACAGGTACAGCCAAGCTTTCCGAACTAGGCGGCCTTGCCACAAAATTACCCTGGGTCTTTGTATTTTACATGGTAGGAGCTGTTTCTATTTCTGGATTTCCTCTATTCTCAGGTTTTGTAAGTAAAACTATGGTAATCTCTGGAGCAGCTGAAGCTCACAGAACTATTTTAGCCCTCGGATTAGAATTAGCTGCAGTAGGAACATTCCTCTCTGTAGGAATAAAATTACCCTACTTTGCCTTTTATGGAGAAAAAAAATATTCAGGCAGCATTAAACCGCTTCCCAAAAACATGTACGTAGCTATGTTTATAGCTAGTTTCTTGTGCTTCTTCATCGGTGTTTATCCAAACTTCCTTTATCATCTATTACCATTTGAAGTAGAATATACTCCTTATACTCCTTGGCACTTAGAACAAACACTTTTATTACTCTCTTTTACAGGACTAGGATTTTATGTTCTTCGTAAAAAACTTACTCCCGAGCCTAAACTTAACTTAGACTTTGATTATTTTTATCGACTTATTGGAAGAAGTTTCCTTAAACTCTGTAAAAATCCTATTGAAAAAATAGATAATTGGTGGTCTGAAATATACAAAAAAATAGGTTTACGCGGTCTTATGGGGTTAGCGAGAGGATCTGCTCTATTTGATTGGGAAGAAATAGACAGAGTCATAGATGGTTTTGCCTATAACTTTATCCGATGTGGCAATAATATATCAAAAATACAAAAAGGTGATGTTAGAATATATCTAGGTATTAGTGTATTAATTGCCTTTGCTATTTTTAGCTTAATCTATCTTTTTTAAGTGGAGTAATCTATGGTTACAACTTGGCCTGTTTTAACAACATTAATCTTTTTCCCATTATTGGGTGTAGTTTTCATTTTAGGAATAAACAAAGAGAAATCAGTACGTATTTCTACTCTCATTATAAGCTTTATAGAAATCGTTCTGGCAATACCACTACTAAAATTTAAACTAAATTCTTCTGTATTCCAATTTGTAGAGCTAAAACCTTGGATAGAACAATTTAATATCAATTATCATCTTGGAATAGATGGTATCAGCTATCTAATGGTCTTATTAACAATATTCTTATTGCCTTTATGCGTCTTATGTTCATGGACTTACATAACTAAAAGAGTAAAAGAATTTCATATTTGTCTTTTATTAATGACTTCTGCGTGTATAGGAGTTTTTGTAGCCCTAGATTTTGTATTGTTTTATATTTTCTGGGAAGCAATGCTAATCCCTATGTTTTTATTAATTGCTATATGGGGTGGTCCAAGAAAGAAATATGCCTCTATTAAATTTTTTATTTATACTTTAGCTGGAAGTACTCTTTTATTAGTGGCCATTATCGGGTTTTACTTGGTAGGCAAAACATTTTCTATCCCAGAATTATTGCAACATAACTTTTCTTTTAATTTTCAGTTTTGGGCCTTTTTAGCAATGGCTTTGGCTTTTGCCATTAAAGTGCCAATGTTTCCCTTCCATACTTGGCTTCCTGCTGCCCACGTAGAAGCTCCTACTGCTGGTTCTGTGCTATTAGCTTCTGTGCTATTAAAAATGGGCACTTATGGATTTATCCGATTTTGTCTAGGATTAACTCCAGCAGCGAGCATCCATTTTGCTCCTTTAATGATTGCCCTTTCCATTGCCTCAATCTTATATGGAGGATTAGTAGCTTTAGGGCAAACAGATATGAAAAAATTAATTGCCTATTCTTCTGTTGCTCATATGGGCTTTGTAACTTTAGGTATTTTTATGTTTAATCTTAGAGGAATAGAAGGTGCGCTTATGCAGATGCTCAATCATGGTATAACCACAGGCGCATTATTTATGTTAGTAGGAGCAATTTATGAAAGAAGCCACAGCAGGGAAATAAGCGAGAATTTAGGTCTGGGTAAATACCTTCCTTCTTATATGTTCTTTTTTGGCCTATTTTCCCTCTCCTCTTTAGCCTTTCCAGGAACTAACAGCTTTGTAGGAGAAGCATTAGTTTTAATTGGTGCATTTACCAAAAACAAAATAATAGGTTTAGTAGCCATTCCAGGAGCGCTTTTAGCAGCCGCCTATATGCTAAGACTTCTTCAAAAATTAGCATGGGGAAGCCCAAGCAAAGCACAAAACTTTAAAGACTTAAATAAAAGAGAATGGGCTTATCTATTACCATTAGCTATATTGGTTTTTTATCTTGGATTTGCCCCCAAGTTAGCTTTAAAAACCATGGATAAATCTATTCAAAAAACTTTAATCAAAGTACAAAAAGTTCAAATTGCTGTTCAGGATAAGGGAAAAAATCAATTTGAACTAACTTTAAACGAGGCAAAGGAGAAGAGTCTTGACTAATTTACACCTTTTTCTTCCAGAGCTTTATTTAATTGCTATAATTATTATCCTTTTTTTACAAAGCATTTCTAAAAAAAACTTTAGCCTTAAATGGTTACCATATGCTTGCTTTTTAGGGATATTTATAAGTATATATTCCCTACAATTTAAAGGAATATTATTTTTTAATACCTATAAAATCGATGCCTTAAGTCAATTTTTTAAATTCCTTACCTACCTGGGCTTAAGTATATGTGTTTTAAATGCATTTAAGAATCCTGCTCTTACCTCTTCTGTCAAAAAAGCTGATTATTTTCTTTTTATGGCTTTCAGTTCCCTGGGCATTCTTTTTTTAAGTAGTGCAATAGAAATTTTTACTATTTATATTGCGTTAGAACTAACTTCGTATAGTTTATATATCCTGGTACCTCTAAAAAATAGAGAGCCCAAAGCAGTAGAAAGTGCCATTAAATATATGCTCTACGGAGCAGTAGCAACTGCTCTTGGTTTATACGGAGCTTCTTATATTTTAGTCCAAAAGCACACTACTTTTCTAACAACTTTAGCAACACAATCTTGGACTTGGGATTCTTCTGCTTTAGCAATTGTTGGCTTTGGTCTCTTTTTACTAAGCTTTTTATATAAACTTTCTCTATTCCCTTTTCACTTTTGGAGCCCAGACCTCTACGAGGGCACAAGTAATGAGACTGCTACTTTTGCTGCTACTATGCCTAAAATAGGAGCTATTATAATACTTATTAGATTAATCAGTTTTATGCCAAGCATAGAACTAAAAACAACTCTGGCCATTTTTGCAGCTTTTTCTATGACCTATGGTAACTTAGTAGCTCTGGTCCAAAAAGATATTAAAAGACTACTTGGCTATTCTACAATTTCTCATGCAGGATATATGATCCTAGGATTAGTTGCAGGAACACCTAAAGGTCTTAGTGCTGTGGCATTTTATGCGTTAGCCTATATTTTAATGAATCTTGCTATTTTCTGGGTTATTACCAACCTAAGTCAACAAGGTGAAAACATAACCATAGACAACCTAAAAGGCCTCTATAAGCGCGAACCATTTCTAGCCTTTGTATTAGCTGCTGCAGCCTTTGGATTAGCTGGAATTCCTCCAACTATTGGTTTTATTGGGAAATTCCTTCTTCTTTCTTCTGCTTGGGGATATGGATTTAATTGGCTAGTTATTATCGGAGCAATTAATACCGCCATTGCTATATTTTATTATCTAAATTTAGTTCGATTTGCTTACACTAAAGAAACCAATAACCCATCTCTTGACATTTCATTCAATTGTCGCTTAGTGGCTCTGGCCTTAAGTATAAGTATTGTCCTTATTGGTATAATTCCGCAAAATATATTGCATTTTTTAATAAACTCTGTTAACCAATTAATTCCATAAAGGTGAGGTAAGTTTTATGAGTAATTATTTCATTCACTTAAATCAAAAACGATGTATAAGTTGTAAGGCGTGTGAAGTACACTGTAAAGCCAAAAACAAAGTTCCACCTGGAGCAAAGTTAGGTCAACTTGTGAGCATAGGACCTATAGAGAAACAAGGTAAACCAGCCTATCCAACAATCTTTTTACCTTGTTTTCATTGTGAAAATCCATGGTGTGTAGCAGCCTGTCCTACCGGGGCAATGAGACGAAGAGAAGATGGAATTGTTTATGTAGAAAAAAGTTTATGCGTAGGCTGTAAAGCGTGTATTTTGGCCTGTCCTTGGAAAGTTCCTCAATGGGATGAGCTAAATGGTCAAGTTATAAAGTGTGATTTATGCCAAGATCGCATTGATGAGGGATTAGATCCTGCTTGTGTAAGTGCCTGTACTACGAGAGCTCTAACTTTTGTCCGTCCTAATCAGGCTTCTAGATTTGCACGCCAAGATTTTGCTCAAAAGTTGCTTTTAAGTCAAAGTGGCTAAAACATTCTTAACATAAGGAGGGTATATGCTAAAGAAAAGATTGTGGTTATTTTCATTTCTTGTTTTAGGCTTATTGTTTTTAACTAGTCATCCTGCGTTAGCGGACAGGTTAGGTGAAGCGATAGCGCAGGCTCCTAAGGGAGAGGGAGCGGGGATGATTAATGAAGGGGCAGCAAAGGGTTATTTAGGGATACCAGGAGCTCCTCAGATTAATTTAATAGTTGGTTTTTTTTGGGCCATATGGGTAGGTTGGATATTTTCTACAGTAGGAGCATTTGGTGGGATAATGGCAGGAGTTGGTCATATTACGGTGTATGGTTTAGGCAACTATGCCTCTACCTTTAAGAAGACATCTCCAGTATTAAATAAGGTATTAACGGACTCAATTAGGGTATCTAACCAATGGTTGGTAGGTACGAGTGCAGCAATATCATCATTTAATTATTGGAAGATGGGCAGACTTGTATTGCCGTTGGGATTAGCGTTAGCCATTGGATCTATTAGTGGTAGTTATTTGGTACCAGTAATTACAGCTGGTAAGATTTCTTTAAAGCAATATATTGGATATTTTGGATTATTTGTGTTGTTTTTGGGGTGTTATTTATTTTACGAGACCACTCCAGCAGGTCAGGCTAAGAAGAAGAAGGCCAAAGAGGCAGCCAAAGCATTTCAGGAGAGTGTGAAGAAGCAAAAAGAAGGTGCTCAGATAGATGAGAGTGAGTTAGGAGTAAAGGTAAGGTCATTTAGTTTAACCAGAGTAGTATTTACATTTTATGGAGTAGAATTTTCTTTTAATCCATTGATTCCAGTAGTTGGTGGATTTTTTATTGCTGCAATAGCTTCCTTTTTGGGAGTAGGTGGTGGATTTTTATTAGTACCATTTTTGACTAGTGTTGCAGGTTTGCCCATGTATTTGGTTGCAGGAACTTCAGCATTAGCAGTATTGATAGGTATGATTACAAGTATATTTTCTTATATGTTTGTTAAAGGTACTCCTGTATTTTGGCCTTTAATAGGAGTGGAATTGTTAGGAATAATAGTAGGATCAGTGATTGGTCCAAGGACTTCCAAATATATTCCAGACATTTGGTTGAAGAGATTGTTTGTAGTGTTGGCTTTTTATGTAGGTATTCGCTACACAACCAAAGGATTCTTAGGATATAGCATACTGCCTCCCTTCTAAAAACCTCTACTTATCCACTTCTTTTACCTTTACACAGCGAGAGTTCTCTCTCGCTGTGTTTTTTCTTC
>NZ_FNIN01000017.1 GCF_900104045.1 Desulfonauticus submarinus | reverse complement strand
GCAGTTTCAATTCCTTGTAGTTACTCTGAGAAGTTATTCCAAAAAACATTCCTGTTGAAAAAGTAATTGAGTTTCAATTCCTTGTAGTTACTCTGAGAAGTCCGCTTTCCAAACGAAGCAAGGATCATCCGACACTGTTTCAATTCCTTGTAGTTACTCTGAGAAGATTTTTAAGTTTAAATAATATTTTATTAAACTCTATTGTTTCAATTCCTTGTAGTTACTCTGAGAAGCAGCCAGGCCCTTCTCAAAGCCCATTGTAATTTGGCACTTAGTTTAAGAAAAATTTTCACATAATTTGAGAAAATTTTTTTAAAAATTTAAAGGAAATTAGAAAGGGAGTCAACTTTGTGTATTATAAAGTGTTAAGAATATGATTTATTGTGTTATTGATACCTATAAACCGATAAAGCTTTAATTAATAATTACTCCAAATGATGAATCTATGTTAAAATTAAAATTGTTGATTTGGTCTAAAACTGTTTGAGTTATGTCAATCCAATTTGAGTCATTTTCAAATTTTTTTAGTATTTTTATATAATTATTTGCTCTTATAATAACTATTTTTTTTTCTTGAGAGACACTTGCAGTAATGTCAAAAAAATCACGAACAAATCTTCCATATCCATTACACATTAACGGATGAAAACGAGGAACAGGATAATTCCAAAAATCTATTTTTTTACAATATTCATAGTTACTTAGATCTGGAGGGGGGACATATTCTCCTCTTGCCATCGGATCCTCTATATATTTTTTACCCCAACCTTCTGTTTTATTTTCATATTGTTGTTCATTAACTGCTACTGTTTCCCCTTCTAAGTCTATCTGTTCTTTATAAGTACCACTTATTTCAACATTTACAGTCCTATAAAAAGTTACAGTAGATTGAAAAATATTACTATATGATACGCCTGGATCATCACTTTGTGATGTGAGGACTTCTTTAAAAAAAATTTTACGTTTAATATTTACTGGTAAAATCACCTTCTTTTCATAACTGTTCTCCTCTTTTACTTTTGTGTATCCTTTCGCTTCAATTACATCCCATGTTAAAACATTATCCTGATTAATCCTAAAAAGTAAATTATATTCATCTTTTGTTTGTTTCTGTCCGTAATTTTTAATAACATTAAATTTATATTGATATGTTTCAAGATTTTCTTTTCTCATTTTTTGTTCTACTTCTTTTAAAATATTCCCATCTTGTTCGCCATAAAATCGGCGGGCAGATAAACCCAAAAAATTCCCAAAAGTAGACTGAAAATAAGAAAATGTATTTTCTCCCTGATTGACCCATGAGAAATCTGTGGCATTCGGACATTCATAATGTAAAGAATCTTTTTCGAGACTGAGTAAAAATGCTCGATGTCTTGTTTCTAAGTCATAACAGGTATACAATGTTGTTGTTTTATTAAAACGAGAGGGAACTATTTCAAATAAAACTTTTAATCCTTTTAAACATCTAATATAAAATTCGTGGTCAGAACGGACATAAATATCATAAGATTTTAATAAGGTATATTTTACATCATTTGGATCAGAAAAATTGTATTGTGCAATATTTATAATAACTCTATCTGGATCGTTTATTTTTCTATAAGCATGAACAACATTAATTTTTTTCTTTCCTACTATTTCATATGCATGACAAGATGTAAAAACATCTTCTAGTGAATGTCTTAAAGCTATTTTATATCTATCCCTACAAGGGTAAGGATAAAACCTATCTGTTTCAAATATTATAATTTCATCATATTGAATTATTTTTTGTTTTTTGCAAATATTATTTTTTTCTATACCTTGTAAATTAAATGAATAGTCAAATAAATAAACTTTATCCCCTAATACAAGCCTTATTTGATAGCATTGTCTTTTTTCTGTTAAATTGGCTATTATAAAATAGTTATTATTTTTTGTATAGACTGCTACTTTATCTCCTGTTAAAAAAGCTGTAGAGCCATTTTTTAACCCTCCATTTGGTAGTTGTTCACTATCTGGTTTACAATGAAAAAAAAATGGGACATCATTTATTATTTCATTTGTATCTATTAACTTTATAGAAGCTGTTTCTTTCTGTCTATCTATGTCTAATATAATTGCATACTTAAAATATGCATTTTTTAAGTATGTACCATCTTTTTCTGCTATATTCATTGCTTTATAAAACTAAAAGGTACAATAATGTCATTTTCTGTATCTAAGTTGTAACTAACATTTTGGCTAGAAGCTATTTCTCCTTCGCTATCAATTGTTGGCCATCTACATCCATGCGTTGTTATCAACCCGTTGTTTAAAATTCCTTTACCATTTTTAAAAATAAAACACCTTTCTCCTAAAGAATATCTATTAAAATCGCTGGCTTGTAGCCAATAAAGCTTCCCTTTAAACCATACATACCAATGCAGACGTTTATCGCCTATCCAATTGTCTTGAAAATGATGTAAATAGCCGCCTTCTATAAGCTGTCCATTTTCTAGTAGTCCTGCTCCTTGAATAAATCCGCTAGTAAAACATTTTGTCTCAAACCAACTAGAAGCCCAAATTATCGGACGACAATTTGTATATCCACGCAGCCATACTTCTAAAGCTATCCACTCTCCTGGGATAAAGCAAGCAGAGGATAAAGAAAACTCTACACACAATTGTCCGTCCTCATTGATAAAAGTATGAGAATTTCCAGCTTGTTTTCCAAGCCAAATTAATTCCCGTTCTATGCTTATCATCTCTTTATCTTTTGTAGGAATTAATTCCCATGTACAGGGGGACACTTCAAATCTTAGCCTAGCTTTTTCTAAAAGGCAGGTTTTTGGAAGAGACACAAAAAAACGTATTTTATCTCCAGGAATTTTTTTTGTTTTTTGTACAGGAATATCTCCTGAATGATCATAGAAAGTTTCTAAAATATATGTTTGTGTCCATGTAATTTTTTCCTTACACGTGATAGAACAATTTAAACTTGGGTCTGGAGGATCTATCAATTCTTTTATTTCTACTAAATCAAGACAAATGTAAATTTTATTGTCTTTTTTTTTCATCCCTATCCCAACCATATTCATGCTGGGATCAAAGAGATTCGCTCTAGTTTCAGCTTGTTGCATCCATGCTTCTAAACATTGTTGAGCTAAATAGTCTACTGTTGCTATATCTTTCAACATAATTCTGTTTTCTCTTGCAACTGAAACAGATAATCCAAACGAATTTATACGTGATAATACTCCTCGTTTAAAACTGTCTATACTATCTAACGAATCTCTTTTTGCCATATCTGTAGCCATATATTGAGCTACAGCATTTAATATTCTGTTTTGTTTTAAATTTGCAGGATCTTCACATTCAGTAGGATGTGTTTTTCTGGCATGATTTATTTTTTCTATCAATTTTAGCCTAAAATTTTCCAAAGTATTTTTTTGTTGCGGTTCTTCACAGGCAGGAACACACAAAAAACATTCGACGCCACTTTTTTTAGGTAATAAATAAGTGGTTATTTCTTCTCCATTACATTTGTATCCAGATGGACATAAAAATGCAGTAATTTTATTTTTTTGTTGTTGTAAATAATTTATCGACTTTTTTTTACAGACAGCCGTGGGCTTCCATTTTTGAGGACAAATATAGGCGGTTATATTGCTTGTCATTTTTCAACAATAAAAAAATCGTTTGCTATATTATCTTTGTCAGTATCTTGATACCCCTCAGCCTTGATTTTCAAATCATATCTTTGACCAACTTTTAAGTCTCCTAAAAAAATATTCCCGCTTTTATCTGTAAAACCTATAAATTCTTTACCTAAAAATACAGAAGCATTAGGAATTACCGTTCTTGTACAAGCGTCCTTTACAGTTAAATATACTGGTTTTCTCTCTGTTATATAATCTATTACTATGCTACCATATCTATTTTCAGACATCGCTTCTAAAAGTATTTTACCTTCTTCTTTAGAATTTACACTTAAAATATTGTACGTTGTTAAGTAGTTTATAGTGAGTATTCCGCTTGTTTCTTGGTTTAATATTATTTGATCTTCTAAAAATTGTATTGTTGGAATAGATGGAAACACTTTTCCGTCCCAAAAATATTTTAAAATTTTATGACATGGATAACTTAAATATGCAGTTTTTTGTCTTGTAAAAGTAAATGTTTGTTGTATTTTCTTAGTAATATTATAGGCAACAAATTTTATTGTTCCTTTGTTTGTTCTAATTTTAGGAATTACCGCTGGATAAATACGAATAAAAGCATCTTCATTTAAGTTAAATCTAAATTTATTAAGATTTTTTTCTTCATCTAATTCAAGATAAAAGCTTTTTTCATTACCATTTTTTAATGTTTCTCTAAAATTTAATACTACTGATGACATAATAACACCTTCAAGTTATTATAAATAGTAAGGGGGTTTGAAGTAAAAATTATTTCTGAGCCTACAATTTGCCCCAAACCATACGGAGTTTCTACTGTTTGTGGTTGGCAATATTCTCTAGAAAAAGGAACTGTTATATTTAAAAAAGGTTTTTGTTCAGCGAATTCTTTTTCTGCTATTTGCTTAGCTAGATATTTATTAAATATACAAGTATTCACTCTTTTAATAATTCCTGTATTCCCTTTTTTATAAATAAAAGAACTATCTGTTTGAACACAGCAAAATAGTTTTTTTGCTTCTTTATAATTTGTTACAACCCATTTGTCATACTTTGTAATATATTTAACTCTTACTATTTTACATTCATCTGTTAATATTTTTTGTCCATTAATTTTTATTTTTTTCGTTTCCGATATAGAAACAATATTTAATATTGGCTTACTTATTGTTCCCTCTCCATTTTCACAAACAACATCTTCTTCTATTTCTTCTAAAGTCCCTTTTTCTTTTAATATACAAACGTCTGTATTACATTTTATCTTATATTTATTAAAACAATAAATTTTTATTGTTATAAATTCATTTGGTTTTACTTCCGTTTTATTTGCTTCAATTACAATAGTTTCATTCATTTTGTTATCATCTATTATTTGTATTGTATCGATTTTATCGAAACTCTCATTATATGCTATTGATAAAATATTTACTATTTTTATTGGAGTCTTTTTTTTATATGGATAATAAATCTCAAAATTGTTTTTAGAACATCTAACCTGTCCTCCTGCGACACTAGCTATAAATTTTAAAACTTCTAACGGATATGTTTCTTGTTGAAAAAAGGGAATAAAAAAGTCATCTATTAAGAAATTTACTTTAGCAACTTTAGAAGCTAATTGCGAAGCTAACAAATTTTTAAAACAAAAAAGATTTTTTTTAGCAAAAGGCTTAAAATATTTAGCAAGTTCGGTTCTGCCCCATATGGTTATCAAATTTTTATTTATTTTTATTTCTTCAATTAAAAAACTAAATTCTAAACCATCTAAAAATATTTTTATTATTTTTCCTTTTGAGTTTACTGGTTTCAAAAGCGTAATTTCTATATTTGATAAAATATAATTTTGATCAAATAAAGTTATTTTACCTTCTTTTACTATATTGGTTATTTCTATGTCATCTAAAAATATTTTTATATTTTCTTTATAAAAAAAAGTAGATTCTATAGAGTTTATTTTTTGTATTTCTTTATAAGTACTAAATTGAATAGTATTTACTATTTTCTGTTTTATAAAATTTTTATTTTCTATTGTATTTTTCTTAAAAAATTTTTCTAAAAGACAATCTGCAAGCTTTGTTTCTTTATTTACTTCAATATAATAAGGAAATGTTGTTTTTATTTTTTTTAAAAAATTTAAGCTTAATGATAAACAAATAGTATGATGTATATATTTCTTACCTATTCTTAAATTTATATATTTTTCTTTACTAACCCCTAAAGATAATTCGCTAGAAAAACTTTTTAAACTTTCTCCTATAGAAGTAAATATATATTTGTCTTTAATTTTAAGTTTTGACTTAAAAAGAACTACTGTCATACTAAAGAAATTTTTATTCTTTTAACATTTTCTTCTGCTATAATACATAATTTATATGCTCCATAAGTATCAACTTCTATTAACTCTCCGTAAAAAACATCTTCAAATAAAATCGGCACTATTTCTTTCTTTAAAACTGCTTTTTGTTTCTTATAATCTTCTAATACAATAAAAATTGTTGTGGAGCTAGAAGAATTTAACAACGTACTAATTAAGACTTTACTTGCCTGATTAATAAAAATTTTTTCTTTTGAACCTATATCTATAAAAAACAAAGGTCCTGTTTGGAATCTAACTGCTTGCACATAAGTTTTATCTATTTTTATTCCGCCAACTGGTATATGCTTTTTAGTAAAACTGTCCTGTATGTGTAAAACAGAATTAAAATTAGGAATTTCTTGGTTATAGTTATTTAAAATAGGAATAAGCATAATATATATCTCCTTAGTATCCTACAGAAGGATCAATACTAGAAAAAACTGGATTAATGTTTCCAACTAAAAATAAACTTAAAGGTTGTGAGTTGCCTGTTTTATTATTTATTGTTATTTTCAGATCAATGCTATCTAGATAGTCATTTATAAAATTATACTTATAAATTATAAAGCTATTTTTTGTGTTGTCGAATGGTCTTTTTTCTTCCCAAAATATATCTATATTCCTCTTTACTGCAATTTTACTTTCTATAAAAGCATTTATCTCTAAAGACCCACTAAAATTAGTATCTGGTGAATCAATTATTGGAGAAAACAATAACAAAGTTATTTGAGGTATTGCATATATATTAATATTTTTTATTTCTTGGGAGTTCTCATTTATAGGAATACTAAGATTTTCTTGGTGTAATTTAATGGGAATAAAGGTTTTAACGCATTGTATTTTACCTTGCTGTATACTGGAAACTACAAAATCTTCTCCTTCTTCTACTGTTTTAACTTTAAAAGATGTCAATTCCATTTTTCCCTCCTTTTCTGTTATTCTAAATAGAGTTCTGCAACAACAATGTTTTGAGGTTCTCTTGGTGTATTTGCAGGGACTACTTCTTTCCACCAAACTGCTGCAGCAGCAGGTTTTGTACAAAAATTTATTTTATCTCCTGCTTGAAAGCTACCCGACCATGCTTCTTTTTTTATAGTAAAAAAAGGTTTTTGACTCTTTGGGTTGATAGGGGAGTAGTCGATATTAATATTTCCCTGAATAAGTGTCCCTTCGTAAGCTCCAACACAAGAAAAATTTAAGGAATCTCTAAATACTATTTGCCATTCGTCATAAACACAAAAATTTGATACTTCTATTTTATTTTTATCAAGATTCCCATTTGCTGATATGACATTTAATTCTAATATTTCAGGCTTCAAGTCTCCAAGCTCTAAACACATACCTGCATAAGAATTTTCTTTATTAAAGTTAAAGGGAATTTGTTCTGCAAGATCAATTGTACAACTATTGCCTTCCCAAAAAAAACAAGGAATGAAGTATTCTAAAAAAATTGGAGATTGTGGAACAGAAGAAAAGACTATTTCTCCTGTTCCTTCGGAAAAATTTATTTCACTGCTTTGTATTTCAGGACCTATAAATTTATCTCCTGAATTTCGAATGCTATAAGTTTCATTGTTAATAGTATATGTTAATTTTATATTCGGAAGAATTTTGTTTTGTAAATTAAAAGAAGCATTTTTGTTGTTGGGATATATTTCTGTATTAAATTTATTTTCTTTTGTTTTTACAAAACAAATATTATTATCATCTGTTATGCAAATAATTCCTGGTTGTTTAATAGAAAAATCATCAGCTTCAAACAAAATTTTTATTTGAGTGGCTCCAGCTTGAATATTTTCCTGTACTTTCCCTGCACCATACCAATCAGTTTTTTTGCCAATTTCTTCTTGTGTATCTAGGTAAGAGCCATTGGTTATATAAAATCTATCTCCACCATTACTTGGCTTTATGATGCAATAAAGAAGATTATATGCCTGTTCATTTTCTTCATTTCTATTGGCTATAAACTCTTTTCTGTACCGAATAATTCCCTCTATTCTTTCTTTATAAGAGACTCGAGGAAAAAGATTATATTTTACATTATCTATAACTTCTGACAATTCATCCATTCTGCCGCCATTTTCAGATGTATCTGTTACTGTTTGAGACCTAAAAAATTTTATGTCTTCTATCTCTAAGGCCATTTAAACCTCCTTTAGCTTAATTATGCCGAAATATTTCTCCAATTGTGGAGCATCTACAATTGGAGTTATTGGCTCTAAGTCAAGGCAGGGCGGATCCTCATATCGAAAACGCACCATCATTTTTTTCTGATAAAAAATAAGTTCGTACTGTTCTACTTTTTTTGCCAATTGTTCCAATTGTTTTTTTTGAAATGAATCTATCCAGCCACTTTCTTTTGTTGCAATTAAATCAATTTTTTTATTATAGTTTTGTTGTAAAAATATAACTTCTGTCCCATCTACTGCAATCTCTTTGTTTGCGATAATAGGACAAATGTCCTCTTTCATAATTAAATCTGGTGGTAAGATAAGTTTTCCTAATTTTATCATTCATTACACCCTATACATGGTGCATATGTCTTGCTTTCATAATACATATTATTGGGCATTTTGTTTAATTTTACACTAATTAAATCTTCTAATTTAAAATCTAATATGTGTATTGGTTCTTCTAAAAATAAGGAAGCTCCTATAACTTCATCTTTATTGTTTAAAAATAAAGTTATTTCATTTTTTCTTTTACAATCATATCTAACTATGCTCCGCATAACTTTCTCCTCCTAAGATACATTTCAAATTCGTCTATTATATCTTTCATGGCAAAGCCTTCCAATCTGGCTCCGCCAAGATTGATTTCAAACTTGCGATAAGTCTCAGTATTTAAAGGTGATTTTAAATGTGTGGTTAATTGTCTTACATCTGGAAGTGGAATAGATGGGAAATTAAAGCGCATATTGTTAATTGCGGATAAAAGCCCAACGCCGTATTTTCTCACAGCCTCTTTTCTAACTACAAACTCGCCAGCCTCTAAAAGAGCCTTTATTCTGTCTCCACCGCCAAAGCCAGAAAGTTTGCCAATTATTCTTGACCAGCCAGCCAGCCCGCCTGTTTGGTGGGTTTCTATTGTTTTTTGCTGTACAGTTATTGTTACTGTCTTATCCTTAATTTGTGCTAATTGTTTTTTAAGTTCCTCTATTTTTTCTTTTGCCTTTTCTATATTAGCGTCAATCTGCGTTATTGTTGGTTTCTCTGATATCTTTTTAAGCTCAGCATTAAGTTTTTCTAATTTTGCATGATATTCTGAAAGCGTTTTATCTAAAGATGCCATGTTTTTTTTGAGCTCTCTTGTCTTTTCTTGTTGCAATTGCAAATTTTCTTCTGCCTTTTCTTTTATCTTTTCGTGGATCTCCTTTAATAATTCGCCAGATCCTTTAACTTTATCTATTGCTTCTTCCTGGTCCTTAAAACCAGCAGCAACGTCTTGAGCCTGCCTGGCATATTTTAATGCTAAGGCATAATTTTTCTGAAAGTACGCTTCTTTGGCTTTTTCTAGTTTCTCAAAATATTCTTTTTCCTTATCAGCTTCTAACTCCGCTTCGGTCATGCTCCTGCGTCTAATTTCTCTTATCTTGTCTTCTGTTGTTTGCTGGACATTTAAGATCTCCTGCTGCTGCCTTTTTACCTCTTCTGCATATTCTCTCTCTTTTCGCAAAGACTCATTTAATAGAGCTTCTGTTTTGCGTTTTCTTTCCTCAAGCCCTTTTATTATCTCTTTAATCCCCTGTATTTCTGCCTTTGTTGCTTCCTCTGACATCATTTTGCGTTTTGTTTCTAATCTGCTCAGTTCTGACTGCCATCTTGCAAGCTCTTGCTTTAAGTTTATTTTTTGCTGTTTTAAACTCATTTCTCTTTTGATCTCTGCGATGGTCTTTTTTTTCTCTGATTGAATATCCCTTTCTCCCTTTAAGGCCATTTCTCTTATCTGTTTGTTTAATTCTAGTTCTGTCTTAAAGTCGTTTAATCTGTTTTTAAAATTGCCCCAGTTAAAAGAGCTAAGATCCCACCACAATCCAGCAAGCAGTTTAAGTCCTGCCACAATATCCATAATCCAGCCCATAAAATATGCTCCCCAATCCCCGATTGTGCGTTTGCCTACTTTTATTTCAGCAATAACCTTCCCGATATTCCAACCGATAAATGCTGCTGCCCCTATTGCGCCAACTACACTTAAGGCTTGGCTGAGAGAAACAATTTCAGCCTTTAACAAACCCACCTGAGCAGTTGTTGTCTGTAGCTCAGAAAGAGAGCCAAGACCTGCTATGCCCAGTTTCAAGATGTCGAATAACCTGCCTAAAGAAGGGCTAAGCAGGGCCAGGGAGGTTATTGTCAAAATCAGGCTTGCAACTTCTGGATTTAGCTGAACCAGGTCAGAAATGGCCGTAGCCATGTTGCGCAATACTTCCATTCCTTTGATCAGCCCTGGTAAAAAAACACTGCCCAATTGAACGCCTATTTCTGCAGCAGCGTTTTTGAGCAGCTGGAACTGTTTTTCAGTAGTAGCCGCCCTGGTTGCAAATTCGCTTTGCATGGCCCCTGCATATTTGCTTTTGTCTGCTATCTCAGAAAGGGCCTTTTTATAGGCATTCATTCCATTTACCAAAAGGGCAATATCGTCCTGAAATTCTCTGCCAAAAATCTCTGTTATGATTATAGTTCGTGATTCTTTATCCAGTCTCTTTAAGGAATTTAAAAAGTCCAAAATTGCCTTTTGCGGATTTTCTCTAATCTGTTTAGCCAAACTCTCAGTAGTGTAGCCAAGAGTTGTAAGTGCCTGTTTTGCTTTGGGAGTTAATGTTTCAATGCCTTGCAGTCGATTTAAAAAAGCATTTATGGAAGTTGCTGCAACCTCTGGAGTTTTACCTAGTGCAAGCATTGTATCCGCCAAAGCTGCTGCTTGTTCTTTGGTAATGTCAAATTGTCTGGCGGAGCCTCCAATCCTAAGTAGAACTTCAATAATATCTTTTTCTCTAGCTGCTGTAGTATTCCCAAGACGGTCTATAGTATCTCCAAGAGATTCTATTTCTTTAATAGAAAGGTCGAATACATTTTTCAGCTTGCCTATTGCCGTGCCTGACTCTTCTGCTATCATGTCAAAGGCAGTGGCCATTTTAGCCGTAATTTCAGTAAATTTTGCTATATCTTCAAGAGGGATGCCAAGCTGACCGCCCAGAGCAGCGATTTTGGCCAGTTCCTGGTGTGACAGAGGTATAACACGGCCAAGCTCTAAAATCTCTTTTCTCAAATTTTTAAACTGTTCCTGAGTAGCATCCACCGTTTTTCTAACATCCGCCATTGCAGATTCAAATCTAACTGCCTCTCTAATGCTAATTGTAAGAGAAGCTACAGCAGCGCCTATTTCCACAAGTTCTGCTCTGGCCATGCCAAGTGCCTGAACCCATCCATTTGTGGATGCTTTAAGTTCCTTTGTTTTCTGGTTTAGTTTTACTTTTGCTTGAGCAAGTTCCTTTAAAGAAAGCTTTCCTGACTTGCTTAAGTCTTTGTAAGCTCTTTTTAAACTCTCTATATCTTTAAAAATTTCAGAATGAGGCCTAACGCCAAGTAAATCCCTGGAATTTGCTATCTGATCCTTTTTGATTTTTTTTATTTCTTTTGAAAAATCAGAAAAGGATTTTTTTATTGAAGCCAGATTGACTTGGCCTTCTTTAGCGTCTATATCTATTTTTATGGATAAGTTTAAATCTTTCATTTCTAAACACTGGAAAAAATTTGCTATAATTTTTCTTTTGCTTTTTGGCTATCTGGCAGATAGAGGAGTTATATGGGCTAAAGCCATTACAGATTTATTTTTCCTTTCTATTCTTCTTGCCCCAGTTATTATAATTCTTGCAATTGTCATCCTAACAATTCTTTCACGGCTTCTAAGCTCTCCAAAAACCAACTCCATCCATACTGATAAACACTTTGATGCCCATACATGAGTAAAAAACAACATGCTTTAGCAAGCTCCTTTCTGAAATTAGAGCTTAAGTTGGAAGAAGATTTTTTATTTGCACGAAAAAATTTTTATTTACCTCCCAGAAAATTTTAATAACTTCCAGCATAGAAGATACGCCTATTTCAGAAATATCTGGTTCTACACACCTTTTTAAAACATCTTTAAAAATACCAAAATGCTCTTGGATAAATTTTACCATTTCTTTATCTGGAATCTCTTCTTCCAATTCTACTATCTCTTCAAACAAAGGAATAAGCATTTCTATTTCTTCAACGGTCATTTCTTTAACAACTATAGTTTTGTCATCTTTTTTTATTTCTTTGTACTCTCTAATCATAAAAGCCTCCTAAAATTTTATTATCCAATTAACTCTTATGTTTTTAGGTCGAACTCGAACTGTTTTTGTTATTAAGGTTTGGGTTTAGGCAGTAAATTATCATTTAATCTATATACTCCACATGATATGCTTCAGTTCTTCCTTCAGGCACAACCAGAGTGCCTTCCAAAGAGAGATTTTGAAAATCGTCCATAAGGAAGTCCACCTCAGAAGACGGCCTGAGCTTGCACTTAAACACTCTAACAGTGCAATCTTTGCCATTTGTCATATTTTGACCGTCCAGAAGGAGAGCACATTCTATCTCCGTCACTCTCCCAGCCTTGATGCGTTTGCCTGTTACAGCTCCATAATCATAAGAGAGTTTTACAGTATCGCCTTTGGACACATTCTCAGAGGATGATAAAAACTTTATGAGTCCAAGCCTTGCATTTACAACATAGTCTTCGTTTTCGTCGTAAGTTGTGGATTCATCCTGACTTTTGATCACAAGATTTGAGATATTTGTATGTCCTATATCCAACCACACATCCAGCTCAGAAACTTCCATTTCCTTTCCGCTTACAGAGCCAGAAGAAACATCTATAACCTCAATCAAACCTCTCAGTGCAAGGGCCATATTTTCTGCGTCAATATCGTTTAATTCCAGACTTATCTTTGCTGGCTTTGGGATGATAACCGTATCCAGGGCAGAGCCATAGGTGTCCCGCATTTTTGACACTCTCTCCTTAACATCTGCCTCTGTTTCTGCTATTGCAAATTTGGTTGTGTTGCCTAAAAGTTTAAACTGGCCTTTTAGGTCTCTGTCTATGTAAACGTCTCCTTTGCCAAGAAATCCTGCCATTTATGTCCTCCTTATAGTTTACTGTTTCTTAATACACCCACACTACATTTTGGACCTTCTCTGGGTCTTTGTCTGCGTGTATAAAATTTTTCCCAATACCTATTCTGGTAAATCCACAATTTATAAGGGCAGTTATGATTTTGTATCTTGCTTTTGAATTGGTTGCTCGTATATCAACTGCCCATCCTCCTAGATGTGCAGAATCAGGCTTACCACCAACTTCCCTATTATGTTTTTCGCATCTAAAACCAGAAGTAATCCTAAAAGGAACACCTGCCATTTCCCTTGCCATATCTAGGGCCAAAATCGCCTCTTCCTTAATTTCACATCTTCCACAACAAGGACATTTAAACTCATGTGGTTTAAAATGTCTTATATTTTCCCAATTCATATCAGCCCCCAATTCTAAACATTGCCTTTGAGAAGTATCTTGCAGAAAATACTGCAACTCCAAGTTCTGGTTCAAAGACCAGAACTTTTTCTTCCTGCACGAAAAGAGGAGTAAAAGGATCGCCCAAAATCCTCTTTCCGTGCAGGAGTTCTCTAACTCTTCTTACTAAAGACGAAACGCCAGCAAGTGCCTCTTTTGATTTTGCACGCAAAGATCTGTCTGCGCACAAAATCAAAAAAGACACTTCACTCTCTGTTAGCTGATTTCGTTGCGTGTACTTTGCCCCATCACACATTACATATACAGCAGGAAATCTTTTTGTTACTTCTGGTATCTTTCCCTCAAGTTGCCCTGAATAGCTCTCACAGGTCCGTATTCCCTCGTTTTTGAGCTCTGATAGGCTTTGTATTATCTTTTCTTCTAAAACGCTAAAATCAACCAATTATGCGCCTCCTGATGCTATTTAAAATTATGTCCATAATCTCTTTTTTATCTTTTTCTGTGATTCCCATAAAAGGTCTTGGTGGAATGTCTCCCCAGGGAATGGTTATTTTTCTTGTATGCTCCCTTACTTTCACTTCTCTGCCTTTGTAGTTTCTTATGTGCTCTCTTACTTTTGCCTCTACAGTACCAAACTGACCTTTTTTGGCCCCAAATTGGTGGGTTTTTGCGTACTTTACAGATGTTCCAACCATTACCCTATTTTTTGAAACCTCTTTTGTGAATGAGTCTTTAAGCCTTCCAGAGTCTCTTAAGATGTGATACGATTCCCCCCGTCTGTTTTTCTTTGTGGTTTTCCTAAGATCTGGCCATCTGTTGCCTTTAGGATCTCTTTCAAATCTAAAACAAAGGGCTATTCTCTGAAGCAGATATTCCCCAACATCTTCCAGGGCATCTTTGAGATTAAGATCTGAGAGTCGCTCCAGTCTTTTTATTTCACTATCATCAACTGTAACTATAAATCTCATACCATCTCCTCAAATATATTCCCGAAAACCTTCTCTCTTGCAGATATTTTAAAGCCTGTGGATTCTGTTTCAGTTTCCACGCCAATTGTCAGATCTCCTTTTGATATAGCTTTTAAAAGCGCCACATCGTTCTTATAAACATCTTTCCATGCGTCTGTAACTTTGTCTGAACGCAGGTGGAGATTGTAAATAGTAAGCTCAATGCAAAGTTTCTTTATGATTTGCGGAACAGAAGACAGGGGAGTAGAATATTTACTCCCCAGATATGCGTCTATTTCTGCTGTTGCCTGCTCTATTGCATTATTCACAACAGTTTCATCCAGATTGCCATCTCCATCATCGTCTGCGAGATCTAAGAGATATTCTTCTGGGATCTTTGTGAGGAGATCGTCCTTTGTGCAGTATCCCATTTAGTTGTCCTCACCTTGAGGTTCTTGCTTCTGTTCTTGCTCTTGTTCCTTTTTTACTTTTTCCACAAAACCTCTTTTTAAAAGAGCATGTGCTATCTCTTTGTCCATATTAACGACTTCGCCCTTTGAAAAAAGTTTTCCTTTATATCTTACGCTGTAGTCTGAAATAACTTTTACCAACATTTATTCCTCCTTATGGGCAGCCGAGCACCTAAAACGGCCAGCCAAACCAGGCGATACGAGCAAAGGATTATAAGGCCGTTTTAGGTGCTTGGTTATACAACTATTGCGTCCACAACTGCTCCTGGTCTTTGCAGGGCTGGCAGAGGTCTTGACTCCGCCTTTATCCATCTGCCGTCAGGATCCTCTACATCCCATGATTTTGAGAAGTACATTACAGGCTTTCCTGAGACTACATTTCCTACTCCACCAGGAGCGTTTTTATCTACAATGGGAGCAAAGGGAACAGACACAACATCTTCACATTCGCCAACAAGCAAAAATTCCTCTGGGTCTATAAATCTTCTTTTTGTGCCAGTGCTATCTACAAAAGATACGTTATATTCAATTAGCTCCACCTCTGCGAGCCTTTGTATTCTCCCGCTTTCTGCCATTTGAGAACCACGATCATATTTAAGAAAGTCTCTTACCCCCTCATGGTTTAAAAGCGCATCCATCACCTTATAGCCGATAAATGCCACCCAAGATGTAATTGCCGCTCCTGAATCTTCTTCTATTGTTCTCTTAAATTCTCTTATGTCTGCAAGGGGATCAGAGTCTGGATCTGTCCAGAGATCTGTGCCAGATAAGGTTAATTTATGGGTTGCTGGAAGGTTGTAATCAACAAGCACAGTTGAATAATCTGAATCCAAAATTTTGCCCTTCAGAGCATTTGCAGACCAGTATTCTATTGTGCGATCAATTATATTTCTTATGTCTTTTTGCTCCCTTGCAATTCTTTGTTTAAAAAGCTCAAACCCAAGCTGTTCTCCATAGGCCCTTAGTCCATTTAGTTCTGCTGTATGGATAAATTTTTTGTCTGCAAGTCTTGGAGCCTTTACGATTACCACCTTTCTGCCAGTTTTGCCTGTAACCTGCGCTGGTTCAAAAACAGTCAAATTCCTCAAAATAGATTCAGAACCAGAAAGAACCTCAAACTCCAGTTTGTCTGTTGGATTAAACTTCTCCTTTCCCTTAAAAATTCTGTTGTATATAACCATCTGTGGGCTTTGCATCTCATTTATGGATGCAGTTAAAACCGTTGGCTTAAAAAAATCGTCCATACTATTCCTCCAGAGATTTATTTTTAATTTTTAGAGCCTTATGACCAATCTTCATCAACAATTATACCTTTAGTCTGGAGCTGGCGCAGGGCAGCTTTTTTCTCTTGATCTGTTATAGAAGGCGGCCATATAAGACCTGACAACCTGTATTTGCCTAAAAAATAAGCAATAGTCTTAACATCAGAGTTTGTCGCATCCACATCTTCAGCAAGTATTGCCCAGGCCACATGAGTCCCGTCTGAAGCAGAAGGATTAAGCTGTTTATATTTACAAGAAACACGATCCATTCCGAGAACCGTGCCCCTAACTAACTTTCCTGCTCCAGAAGAAATCGTTATTTTTTTTGTTTCAAATGTTTTGCCTGCAACGAGATCATATGCAGGCTGTTCATGTTCTTCTACGCCAAGTATCCCTGCCATATTTTCCTCCTTGTTTTTACAAAGAATTGGCTATTTCTTTGCCTAGTTTTACTTCTTCATCTAAGGATTTATCTTTGCCTTCTTTAAAATTTTGTCCCAGAGGGACTGCTTCTGGGAGCTTTTCCAGAAACTCCATAAACCATTGTTTAGGGCTTTTTTTCTCTCCTTCAGAAAATTCTATCTCCTGTTCAGAATCTAGACTTGATATAAATTCTCCAATTCCCATCTCTAAAAATTTGGGGGGCAGTTTGTTTTCACTTGAAAGTTTATCTAAAAATCCCTGAATTTCTTGTTTTTTTAATTGTTCTTGCATTTGTCTATTCTTTTTTTCCAGTTCATCATATTTCTTTTTTATTTCCTCAAACTCCTGCATCTTTTTGTCCTCCTTATCTATTTGCTCTAAAAGTTTGCCTGCTGCTTCAAAAATATTATCCTGCTTTTGTTGTGCTGCCCTTTGCCTTATTGCAATTAAAGCTGAGCGATATACTTTGCCGTTTTTGCCAAAGGGATATTTATACCTTTGCTTTGTTTCCTCCCCTTGCCCAGTCTCTTCTGCCAGAAACCATTTTTTGTACTCCTTCCAGTCTGGGGGATCTCCTAAGATTTTATTTTCATCTTCAGCATCAAAGGACCACTTATCTGTTTTATTTATTTTACCTTTTGCTATAAGCTCTTTTGCATGATTATATCCCTGTTTATTTAACTTTATTTGGCCTTCAGATAGCTGAGTGGACTCTTGAGGGGTATTTTTCAAAATGTCCACATCCCAGGATGGAACAACTTTATCCACCTCTTCTTTTCCATACTTTTCAATAAAAAATTCTCTTATTTTTTGAAATAACTCCCCAATTATACTTATTTTTTCCGCAAGATCAGCTTCAGAAAACTCTAATGAAACAAAATCAGAACTGGAAAAGCTCACATCTGGAAGGCCCTTTACTGCTGGCGGAGTTCCACCCAAAAAACCCACGTGTCTGAGCAAAAGGTCAGGATATAAGGCAATTGAGCGTTTCTTATAAAAGCCTTTTTTTACCCAATCCACAAATTCCTTTGATACATCTTTGAGCTTTGCATAAATGAGATCCCCTTCTTTTTTTAGCTTTTCAACCCAACCATAGGCAGGGGAATCATCCTTTGGATGTCCAAGAACAACAGGTGCTTCATGCTCATTCTGGGAGTTATACTTCTCAACTATTGTTTCTAGGTCTTTATCTGTCCACTCTTTTGTGTTTCCGCTTAAATCTGTCCATTTTCCCTTTTTAAACACTGGGATCCACATCTATTCCTCCCTGTTGCCCATATCTATCTCCAATTTTATACCAAGTTGTTCGCACACTTTTTCCACTATATGTAAGCCTTCAGATGCAGTAATTTTCCCATCACTGGCAGCTTTTGTTAATTCTTCTGCCAACACGCCAATAAGCCCTAAAACGCTAAAAAAACCTATTTTCATAAAAACCTCCTTTTTTTGGGAAAATATAACAAAATTATAAGATATTTTTTTTTGACATTTTTCAAAAAAATAAACAGCAACCTTGTATTATAAAATTAAAAAAACCAAGCACCTAAAACAGCCTTATAAAAGGAGGACAATATGGCAGAAAAAGATCTCCTGGAGAAGTTAGGAGAGCACACAGGAATATTGCAGGGAATACAAAATACTCTTAATTCTCATACACAAAAACTAAATACAATAGATGATAGGCTCAGAGAGGTTGAAATAAAATCCGCCAAAAATGGTCTAATATCTGGCGCAATTATATCAACTATTATCAACGCAGGAATGCAGTTTTTTGGAATAAAATCTTAATATGGCATATAAAAAAGAGATCATTGAACAGGCAAGAAAACTCTACGCAGATGGACTGTCTTTTGCCATTTTGTCAAAAAAATTAAATATTAGTGAAGCAACGCTCAGGAGATGGAAGACAAAGGATAAGAGCACCATCTACGATTGGGATAGGCTGAGATACACAAATTCTCTGTCTGAAGACTCTGTTGAGTCCATAAACAAACAAATACTTACAAAATTCCTGGACATCTTAAACACAACCATCCAGGAAGTGCAGACCTTACCTGATTTAGATCCGCAGGAAAAGGTAAAAGCCCTGGCCTCTTTAGGCGATACCTTTAACAAGATGGTCTCTGCAATGAAAAAGACCACTCCTGAGGTGGCTGTGGCAGATGTGGCTTTGAAGGTGCTTGAAATAGTCTTTGATGTAATCAAAGAAGATCAGGAAATCACAACAGAGCTTTCAAAGTATCTTGATGCAATCAATCAAAGAATTACAAAAGAGTTTGCATAAATGAAGATTAAGTTGGATAAAAAAACTCTGCTTGCTGGAATTGAAGAGCTAAAAAAGAAAATCGCCCAGGAAGTTCTGCCCTTTGAAGATGATACAATACAAAAACAAAGACAGAGAAAAAAGAATTGTGCACAAGACTTAGAAGAATTTGCCAGGACTTATTTTCCACATTACCTTAGCCATAAATCTAACAAACTCCATGAATATCTTTTCTCAAATTATGTGCAAATTATTCTCTCCAGCACACCAAAAAGATTTGCTGTTGCAGCACCAAGAGGCAACGCAAAATCAACAATAACATCACTTATTCTGCCTATCTGGTGCATCTGCTACGGATACAAGCATTTTATAGCCATATTTTCAAACTCTTTTACCCAAGCAGCAGAGTTTTTAGAATTCGTGAAAGCAGAGCTGGAAGCAAATGCACGCTTAAAACACGATTTCTCTGAAATAACAGGTGAAGGCCCTACATGGCAGTTTGGACACATCATTACAAACAACATGGTAAAACTCAAAGCCTGGGGAGTTCGGCAAAAACTGCTTGGCGCAAGGCATCTCCAGTATAGACCTGATCTCTGTATATATGACGACCTGGAGGATCCAGAAGAGGTTTTAAATCCTGAAAATCGCAAAAAAACAGAAAAGTGGTTCTTTGATAAAGCATTTAATATTGGGGATGTGTCATACACTGATCACATAGCTGTTGGCACCATACATCACGAAGATTGCCTGCTTAAAAAACTAATAAGCCGCTTTGGGGGGAAAATTTTTAAGTCAGTAATCAAGTGGTCCACCTCGCCTCTGTGGGAGAGGTGGGAAGAAATATATACACAGGACCAGAGTGAGAACAAGCAAAAAGCCAGAGACTTTTTTGAAAAGCACAAACAAGAAATGCTAAAAGGAACAAAGGTCCTGTGGCCTGAAAAGGAAGACTACTATACCTTAATGTGCTTAAGGCAGGACATTGGTCCACATGCCTTTGACTGTGCAAAGCAAAACGACCCATCTGAGTCCTCAATGTTTTCTGAAGAGTGGCTTGAAAAGTGGGCTTATGAAGAAGCTGATATACTTGGCAAAAACCTGATCTTTTTTGCTTCTTGTGACCCGTCTATGGGTAAAAAATTTGGAGCACCATCTGCGATCATTATTCTGGGAAAAGAAATCTCTTCTCCAACCTGCTATGTGATAGTTGCAGACATAAAAAAAAGACATCCAGACCAGATCATAGAGGATTTAATTGAATATCAGCTCTCTTATAAATGCATAAACTGGGCATTTGAAGTGGTGCAACTTCAGGAATACCTAAAAGATAGACTAATCTTAGAAGCTGGGAAAAAAGGCGTGCCTTTTCCAATAAACGAGATAAGGCCCAAAGCAGATAAAGACATCCGCATTCAAAGCCTTCAACCATACCTTGCAAATGGCATCATCAGGCTTCCCAGAAAAATGAAGGCTGGAAGAGACAATCCTCTAAATCTCTGGCACCAGCTAAAAAACTATCCAAAGGCAATGTACAAAGATGGGCCTGATGGCCTGGAGATGGCATTTTCTCAAGCAGTCACTTTTTCTATGTCTTCTGTAAAATCAGCCAAAAAAAGAGAATCTAAAAACCTTCTTCAAGGATATTGGACATGAAAAAGGGAATATATTTGCCAAATGGAGAGTTTATAGCATTTCAAGATGATTCTTTAACTGATGTTCTATTTACACGCTCACGCTCTATGGATTTTCAGACTGTTATGGGCCTTTTGCCAAATCCTGATCCTGTGCTGAAAAAGAAAAGCATAGACATATCTGTTTACAAGGACCTGTTGATTGATAGTAGAGTAGGAGGATGTGTTCGGTCCAGAAAAGCTGGCATACTCAAGCTGGAGTGGTTTTTAGATGGTGGAACGTCCAGGGCAAGAAAGGAAATTTCTGCGTATTTTAAAGACCTTGATATATATCGTATCATGTCTGAAATGCTTGATGGAGTGCTCTTTGGGTACAAACCTTTAGAGATAATATGGGACAGGGGAAAATTTATCCTGCCAAAAGATATTATAGGACTTCCTCAAAGGTGGTTTGGATTTGATGAAGATGGAAAAATAAGATTTCTATCAAAAGATGCTCCCATGCAGGGAGAGGAAGTACCTGAGAAAAAATTGCTCCTTGTGACATCTGAAGCCTCTTATGAGAATCCTTACGGAAAACCTTTGCTTTCAGAGGTGTTCTGGCCTGTTACCTTTAAAAGAGGTGGTTATAAGTTCTGGATAACCTTTCTGGAAAAATATGGCCTCCCATACCTAATTGGAAAGGTGCCTGTAGGCACATCTGATGATAAAAAGAACGAGCTTTTATCAAGCCTGTCAAAGATGGTCATGGACGCTGTGGCTGTTATTGAAGAAAACTCTTCCATAGACATCTTATCTACCCAGGGAAAAGGAAACTCTTCTCTGTTTTCTGAATTTTTAAAGGAGCTCAATGCAGAGATTTCCATCTCAATCCTGGGACAAAACTTAACCACTGAAGTGAGGGAAGGATCCCGTGCTGCTGCACAAGTTCACCAGACAGTGAGAGAAGATTTAATTATTGCAGATAAAATGCTAATAAAAAAGGCATTTAACACACTTATCAAGTGGATTTGCGAACTTAATTTTAACTCTGAACCCCCTGAATTTAAGTTTATTGAAGAAGATGATCCTCAAACTGAGTGGGCAGAAAGAGATGATATTTTAAGCAAGCAGATAACATTTACAAAGAAATATTATCAAAAGCGCTATCACTTAGAAGATGATGACTTTGAAGTAAAGCAGGAAATAGGATTTAAAGAACATACATTCTCTGAACAAAAATTTACCCCTGAACAACAAGTTATTGAAGATCTCATAGGCCGTGCCCTGGAAGATTTAGACTTATCAGATCACAAAGATTTTATAGTGAATGCCGTAAAAAAAGCTAACTCCTTCTCAGAAATAGAGATGACCCTTGCAGAAATTGTTAAAGATGTGCCTACAGAAAAGTTTGAAGAGTTGCTTAAGCGATGCCTCATAGCAAGTGATTTGTGGGGAAGATACAGCGTAAAAAAAAACTGGAATTTGCAGAAATAACCCTTGAACCCCTTCCTCCTGAAGAAGCCTTAAATTTTTGGAAAGATAAAATATTGCTCACGCCATTTGAGTTTTATCAGCTTGATGAAGAAAAAAGAGTGCATGCCTTTACTGCTGCAAAACTATATACAGCAGATGAATTAAACGCAGTTCACAAAGCTCTGCAAAAAGCCTTAGATGAAGGCATAACTCTAAAACAATTCAAAAAGCAAATTCAAGATATAATCACCAGTCCCTGGCATACAGAAGTAGTATTCAGGACAAATATTCAGACGTCTTACCAAGTTGGAAGATACAGACAAATGATGAAAGTAAAACAGAGGTTTCCTCTGTGGATGTATGATGCAGTAAATGACTCACGCACAAGACCCACACATGCCATGATGGATGAGAAAATATACCCAGCAGATCATCCTTTCTGGAGTAGATGGTATCCTCCAAATGGCTACAATTGCAGGTGCTCTGTTATTCCTCTTAGAGATGATGTCCCACCAAACAGAATCAGTAAAGATATGCCACCGCAGGAACCTGATCCTGGGTTTGGAACCAATCCAGCAAAGGACTATTTTGGATCTCTGGAAAATATATTTCAAGACAAAATAAAAAAATATCCAAAAAAATTTGCAGATAATTTGAGAAAAACACTGCAAGATGAGTTTGGGAAAATTAAGTCAGTGCAGGATATTGACAAAGTTATTAAAACAAAGCTGGCAGATGAGTTTAAAAATGGATACAGTGGAACAGTGGCAGTTAATGAAAAATATTTTATGGCCACTGATCCATCCAATGGGGGCTTATTTATATCTTCCAAAAAGTTTCCACGCTTAAATAATTTTTCGCCTTTAAATGACTTAATGAATGCTTTTAATAAACTTGGGAAGGAAAAATTGAGTTTTAATGAAGAGTATGCACTGGAAGCTCTCTGGCATGAAATTGTGCATAATAAACAGATATTTGCAGGCAGATATGAAAAATCAGTAGTAGAAACAGTCACCCAATGGTATGCAAGGAGGACTTATCCAAACTTGTTGAAAAAACTTGGTAATTTTACTCCTGAACATCAAGAACGCATAATAAAAGAGGGATACGGTTATTCAAATATGGTTTCAAGATTGGATGAATTATTAACAAACATTAATATTAAAGACAAAGATGTGCTCTTAGATATTGAAGAAATGATACATTCCACATCAATAGATTTATATCCAGAAAAGTTGGCAGAGATTCTGGCAGAAAAGACAAATGGAAACAAAACAGGGATCTTAAATCTTATATATCTACATTTACTACTTTAGTTTGGAAAGCCGAAAATAATACTCGTGATACACAGAATGGGCAGTATCCTGCTGCAGAAATGGATCTTTTATTTTATCTATGTATTCATCCATCTTTTTCTTATCCATCCTGAGGCAATATAGATCAGCCAGATATGCATAATTCTCATCCTGGGACATATTTTTTACCTTTTCCATTGCCTCTTCTTTTGTATATGGAACAATTCTCTGATTCTCTAAATCTACCTTTTTGCTAAAGAAATATTTGAACTCTTCTTCTGTTAAATTGTGGTCAAAGATAGTTTCCATAATCACCTCCATTATCTTCCCCCCAATATGCGGTACACTTGCCTCACACTTAATCCATATTTCCTTGCTAATTCTTTGTGGTTTGTTCCATTAAATTCTTTTTTTATTTTGTATTTTATATACCTTTTTGGGAGAGGGATATAAACCTGAAAACCACCATATTTTTCACAAATTTGATTGATAGACATTCCCTCTTTTATATCTGTATATAACATTTCAAACAAGTCCATATTATACCATCCCCAATTTTTTGCGGATTTCCTGTATTCTTTTAAGCTGCTCCTCTGGAGGCAGGACGCCTGTCAGGCTTGCCTCTGGAAAAACAACTTGATTATCCCTGTAACCTGAACGCAGGCTCTCTTCTTTTTGTCTTGCCTTTTCTTCAAATTCCCTCTCAGCAATGTCATACGCTATTGCACAAAGAAGGTTATTATTGGTCAGTGGCCTTTTGAGCCTTCCTTCCTCGTCCTTTGTGAGTAAGATATTTATGGCTTCTGCCCAATATCTTGGATTATTTTCTAAAATGCGCTTGTTTTTCCACTGCAACTCTTTGTTATTTATTAATTTCTCAATTTGTGTGCAAATTTTTAAGATACGAGAGCCAGTCAGGGCCCTGTCTGAGCCTGGCTTTCTGAACAGCCCAAGATAACGAATAAACAAAGTTGGTAAATCCCCAGGCAAAGAGCAGATAATAGACAGGGCCTTTTTGTAATCCTCTATGGCCAGAAATCCTTCTAAAGCTCCGTAGTATCCGCACGCAGGGCAGGTGAGTTTCATCTCTAAAACACCTCCTGCACCAATTTGTTCACTTCTATTGCCTGTTCCATGTCTCTATCCTTCTCCAGTCCAGGATCAAACAGACTATATAACTTAAACATATTTTCTATAATCTTATCCCATATGTGCTTTTCTGACTTATTCCTCACTCGCTCTAAAATATCCTCAGCTAAGGCAAGACAGAAATTCAAATAAAATTCAATTGTTATTTCATCTGCAGGAATCCGTTTAAACAGTTCTATTGCCTTGTTTATTGCTGTTTTTGTCTGTTTTTCTTGATTTTTTACCCCTACCAACACCAGGTCTCTTAGTTTATCTCTCCATCTCCTTAAGGCATTTATATACGGCCAATATTTTATTGAAATCTTTGCCTCTTTTAACATTACCACAAAAGGATCTTCATCTATGCAAGCACAGAAAAACAGTTTGATTTGGTCTTTTCTTGCCATCTATTCCTCCCTGGGCCTTAGACATAACACCGCCCTGAGTTCAAAAAAGACTTCCAAATCAGCGCCGCAATTAGGACACTTAAGCTCTGTAATAGTCTCGCCTTCATCTGTTTCAAAAAAGTCATCTTCATCAATTTCAAACCTAACCAAATGCAAACACTCAGGGCACAGATCTTTATCTTGTTTCATATTTTATTTCCTCCTTCCTTATCCTCTCTGTGCCAATTGCAATGAGCTTTTCATCTGGCCATTTTTCTATTGTGTCCCAGTTTACCTTCTCTATTACCTTTATTGCGTCTAGGTATCCAAGCTCTTTGAGTTTCTTAGGAGTTACACCCCTTGCCCGTTTTACTTTCTCTGAAATCGCAAAGTATAAGGTTCCGTTTGTAAATTCCCTTTTATCTCCACAATCAAAAACTACCTTTTGATTTGATTTTGCAAGTTTAATTAACTCTTTTTCTTTTTGTTTGATTTTTGCCTTGCACTCGTTTAATTTTGAACCGTACTGCTTTTCTAACTCTGAGATGGCCCTATCCCAGGCATCTTTGACCCCTTGAGCCTGGGACTTTAGATGGGCTATCTCAGATAAAATCTTTTCTATTTCTTCAAAAACAAACATTGTTATCCCCCAAGTGATAGTGATATTTCACGGATTACAGAATGCAGTGGTACTTTCTTTATTTTTGCCTCAAGCATGAGGAGTTTTAAGGCCCTGTTTCTGATATTTCTGCAATATTCGTCTTTTTCAGAACCAACAGGAATGTAATAACCCCCATGACCTCTTTGCGTGGTTGATGCAATTGGAACCCCTTCCTTTCTAAGGTCTGTTATTATTTCCCTCAGCCTTCTGGTTCCGTGCACGTCATGTTGTGGTTCCTGACCAAAGACAAGCCTGTGCAGCTCCTGCATAGAGATTGCGTTTTGTTTGCCAACCCTATGCATGAGTTCAACAAGCACCTTGTTTTTTAATATGTCCTTTTCAGATGTTTTATTTTTCATTGTCATGCTCCTGTTTGGCAGATACAGAGTTTGTTCTTACGAATTTGCCAAAACCAAGAGCCGAGCACCTGACATCCCTTGTTTTATCATTGCTTTTATCGCAAGGTTTGCGTGGGCATGTCAGGTGCTCGGTCAGCTCCTGGGCCATGTCTGCTGCGTCCATAAGCTCGGATCTTGCAATCTTTATTACTGCCCAGGTTTCTTTATCCACTCTATGGGACAGAACACCAAGTGCATTGTGTACAGACATTATTTTCTCATACAGCATGGTTTACCTCCTTTCGTTTTTGATGATAAGTTAAAGCTGCAACTATCTTGTGTAGTTGATCTGGCGTGCACCAGGAAAAATCGTCTATGCCAAACATCCTCTTTGCTATGCCATTTGCATATTCAGGAATAGGAACATTTAGGCTGTAACTCATAGCCACTATTTTTTTTACCAAAGCTGTCCTTGCAGGCACAGCAGAGGGACGTTTTTTAGGCGGCTTTGGTTCAAATCCCAGTTTCTCAAAATGTCTGCAAAGGTCTATAAGCTCAAAATTTTTAAGCTCCTTTGCAGAGCGCACCCCGTATCTTTCAGCTAAAACCCCTCTATATATGTCATCTGAAAGGCCAAGCTGTTTCTTGGCAATGTGGATTTTTGCAAGTAGGGATTTTCTGTTATATTTTTTCATCTTTTCTCTCCTTGATACGAATATCCTTGTACCCACAGCTCCCCTGTATTTGGATCAAAAAGACACCTTATTTCTTTTTGTATAGGGGCACGGAATCCTGTATCTTTTATTAACTTATATATTTTCCATCTACCGTTTTTACCTCTTGTTTCTATGTATCCTGCAAGCTCTAAAGCTCGTAGATACCTTTTTACATTTTGATAACTTGCTCCTGATAACTGGCACACATCAAAGGCAGTGAATCTGCTAAGGCCCCTTATTGCTTCCCACATCTTTACCCTTGCGCTATTTTTCCTATATTTATTCATCACTGCCTCCTTGAAACATTTTTAAAGAGACCCTTTTTGCCTTGCTTGCCTTTGCAATTCGCTCTGCCTTGTAAAACATTGTTACTATCCGTCTTAGCTTCCCACGAGATTTTTCCACAATGTATTTTAGAAGATCATCCTCAAGAACAACATCTAACATTTGAGTGGACAAGGATTTCACATCTTCAAAATCAAGAAGTTTAAAAGGCACAATTACGCTTATGCGGTCATAAAGATGTCTAAATCGCATTAGCTTTTTATCTGCCTCAGCCATGCCAATCATTATCACAGGAACATCTGTAAGATCGTGTATGTCTCTCAGCACCTCAACAAATGCGTCCCTGCAAAGATAATCCACTTCATCAACTACTATTGGACGAGGATTTGATAGAAGATGGTCTTTTATCTGTTGTAAAATCTGAGATGTCTTCCACATTGGAGTCTCGCCAAGTTCATATAAAATTTGCTCAAGCAGGGCTCTTGGAGTCATCACTCTTGTTGCCCTCACATACGGCACCCTGTTTTCCCCATTCCCATTCTGAATCTTCCACCAAAGAGCTGTCCTGGTCTTGCCTGTGCCAGGCTCTCCAAAAACAAGCATCATTCCAGGAATCGTCTTTTGTCTGCGCATCAGATTGTCCACGCCAGCTAAGAATTTCTTGACATTTTTGGTTACCGCAAATACACTTTTCATATATAACCTCCTATGAGTTTATTGCCTCGTCATGGTCTAAAGGGCGATTTTGAGACCTGACGAGGCTCACCACTGCTTTATTTAAAGGGTCTTCTTCATATTCCTTTATAAATTCCTCGTCTTCCTCTGTTAAAGTTTCACCTTTGCTTTTAAGATCCATAAGATGGAAGTATTTGTCTGTTTCGTTTTTAAAAACTGGCCTATCTGGTTTCTTGTCTGGCTCTGGAAGAGAAATATTTTCTATTTCAGCATCGTCTATAACCAAAACATCGTCTGTTTTTGCCTTTAAAGCATTAACTGCTTTGGCCCTGCTCTTCTCAAGCTTATCTATGACTTCAGGAACTTTGTCTGCCACATCCTGCCAGTTTATATCTGCTTTTATGCCCATTTCCACGAGCTTTTTTGTTAGTCTTTTTAACTTTCTGTGCTCAGAAAGCCTTTTCTTTATCTCTGTATAACTCTTCTCATCTCCCATAATAGCTGCTGCAGGATGCACCTTCTCAAGCCTCTTTGCCTCGCATAGAAACTCACCATCTTGAGTAAAAACAAGAACAGATGTTAGATCGTGCAGGTCATATCTAATGCTAACTTTCTCTTTTAGGCCGTATAGAGCTTCGTTCCAGTACCAAGATCCAAAAAGTCTTATGCCGTTTCTGTAGAGTTTTACTTCTTTTTCGCATAGCATCAGCATGTACAATTCTTTCGGATCAACTCCAGGCCCTGGTCTGAATACATCCTTTGGACAAAGGCCATTTAATGCTTTGCTTGGCTGAGAGCGATAAAAATCAAGCCACTTCTCAAACCACTCTTCAGCTTCCTTTATAGTTGGAGTATAATTTATAGAAATATACTGCATAAATTTCTCATTTCTAAGGAGTCTAGCTGGCTTGTCTTGTATATTTGCACCAACAAAAGAAGGAAGCATCCTTTCAAAACTATCCAGAGTTGAGAAGAACCGCTCCACTGGCTTTGCCTTTGCATTGTAGGGGCGAGCAAAGATGGTATGAATGCCTAGTCTTGCGTATAAACCAACTATTCCCTCTTCCCTGAAATCTTTTATCCCAGTAAAGACCTTTGCCCTAAATGCCTTGCCATTATCCAGATAGACTACTGTGGGAATACGGCCTATGCGTAGAATTGCACGATATAAGGCAAGGTGTATTGCCTGTATGTTTTCAGTTACCATTATGCAGTATCCAGCTACATCCCTGCTGGACCAGTCATAAAATGCGATTAAAGTTGGGCGTGTAGGTTTGCCTGTGTAAGGATTTATCACTTGGAAATTGCATTTATGGCCGTCTGCTACTAGGAGATCTCCTGTTTTTAAAACATCAGCATCCCGCTCAAGGTGTGGAAGGACCTAGTCTATTAGGGCTTTTTCTCCTTCACGAGCTAAAACCCAGATGTCATAGTGCGCCTTTTGAAAGGACTTTGCGAACCTTCTAAGGGTTGCATGTGATGAAGGAGAAGGTATGCCTTTTTCCTTTAAAATGTACTTTGTAATCTTTATTGCCTGAGCTATCTTAAATCTATTTTGATGAAGAAGCTGGCTTAAAAGAACCTTTGCTTCCTCATCAGTAACCTTTGTTTTGCCTCTTTTTGCCCTTCCCCAATCAGGAGCAAGGGCTAAAAAATCATTGCCATATTCATTTAATGTTTTTTGCCACCTATAGAGAGTCTTTAAAGAAACTTTACCCAACTTTTTATATATCTTTGGAAACAGCTCACCTGTATTATATGCCTCTACAAACTCTTCTTTTTCTTTTACGCTCTTCTTTGAAGCAAACTCCCTCACCAGCTCAAATCTTGCCAGGGCAACCTCCTGGGCCCAGAAGGGAACCTCAGTGTCAATTACTTTTTTGGGCTTTGATATAAAGGCTGGTCGTAAGGTCTGTAATGCGCTTGTAGTGCAATCCGTGTTACTATTGTTATTAAAAATATTACGACATAAAAAATTGGCAGTTGCCAGTGAAAATGACTCTTTTTCACCAGAAAAGTCTTGTGGGATAAGGGAATTTGGGACGGTGTCCGAGTTGTCCGACTTTCTCTGTCCAACTTGTCCGACCTGTCCGACTTTGCTGTCCGACTTGTCCGACTTTTGTAGAAGAAACTGTTCCACCGCCTCTCTAGTAAAATAAGGAGTTTTGCCTCCTTTTACAGTTCGCCATTCAGCAACCTCTAACCCTCGCCGTATATAGCGCCTTACTGTCCTCTCACTAACATCTAAAATTTTTGCAACTTCTTTTACACTTAGAAGCCTCATATTTAGCTCCTGGAAATTCCATCTTTTTGGAGCATTTCTACAATTCGCTTGCTAGTTTTTCTGCCTGCTTTGCCATAAAGAAAATTGTAGAGATCATGTGGTTTTAAGCCTCTACGGCTAGCCCAAACCCTCATGGACCAGCCAAATTTTTCCCAAATTTGCTTCCTTATATCTTTACTCTTGCGATTTTTACTCATTTTGCATATCCTTTATGAAAGTTTTTAATAGAATTTAGCCAATTTTGGCGAAAAAAGTCAAGCAAAAAATGGCGAGAATATGAAAAACAGAATAAAAAAAATTAGAGAAAAAATGGAACTCTCTCAAAACAAAATGGCTAAACTGCTTGGAATGCCTCTAAGAACTTATCAAAGGTTAGAGCAGGAGAACGTTGACATAAAATCGTCAGTCATTAATAAATACGCAAAAATTGGCGTAAATATCAACTGGCTCCTAACTGGAGATGGGCCGATGTTTCACGGAGAAGTGAAGCAGGGGGGAGGAATAGAAATCCAGAACCTTAATCCTAGAACTGAAAAAGTGCTAAAAATGTTTGAAATGTTAGATGAAGAAGGGAAAGACGATGTGTTAAAATATATTGAAAAGATTAAACAGTTAAAAAAAATGCAAAAAAAAATTAAGGAATTAGAGGAGAAAATAGCAAAGGTGGGATGAGTTAATTGGCTTTGAAGGGATAAAGTATTATGAAAAGGGTTGCTTTTTTTATTAGTATATTAATGACATTAGCTTCTTGTTGTTGGGCAATAGAAATTATAAATATTAATAAAGTAAAACATTACATAAAAGACCATTTTGCATTTATGGATATTAAAGATGTACATTTTGGTAAAAATGTTATTGAAATTAAAGTTAACAAATCTTCTATAACAGAAGAAGACTATGTAACTATTGTGCTTGCCGTATGTAAGATGTTAATTGATAAAGCAGGATGGTTTAGTGGTCAATTAAATAAAATTCAAGTTGTAGATTTAAAAGAAAACCTATATATTTTTACAGCAACTCCAGAAGATATTTTATATCTTAGCAAATTGCCTTTATACAAGCAACCTAATTTTATATTATCTAAAACAAGAAAAATTTTATCTACAGAAGGTAAAAAAGAAGAAGTTTTTGAAAAATTAAAAAAGCAGTATGATCTACATGAGATTCTGGATGGTATCTATGAAATAAAAATAATAAATAATAGCAATCTACTAACTCCTTTAATTGCTTTAGGAATACTTGATGCATTTTGTACTTCAGATCTTGTTTATGAGGAATTATTGTCTCCGAAGGTAACGAAGATTAAAATTTATTCAAAAAACAAAGAAAAAGTTTGTATTTTTTATGGAGGCACTGAAGAATGTTATCGGATAAGTATAATGGATGTTAAAGAAAGGCGTGAATTTATTAATAAAAAATTATATTGCTTTTGAAGAGAAAAAAAAATGGATGGGAAGAGAAATAGACTAAGAAAAATTTTTTTTATTTTTTTAATCATATTTGGACTTTGTTCTATATCTTTTGCAAAACATCTCCATAAAGAAAAATATTATCAAAACAAATGGTGTAAGGGACATACTGGAAAAACTGAAGTAGTTATGCCTGATGGAACCAGATGTGACTGTATTACTGACGAATATGCAATTGAGTTTGACTTTGCACCTAAATGGGCAGAAGCAATTGGACAGGCTCTCTATTATGCTCTACAAACAGGGAAGAAACCTGGAATAGTCTTGATTTTAGAGCACGAAAAGGATTATAAGTATTGGATAAGATTAAATACTGTGATTAAAAAATGTAAATTGCCAATTAAAACTTGGATAATAAAAAACACATAAAAATGTTGAATAGGGAAGAATACATAAAACGAATCAGCTTTTTATTAAATAGTTATAAAGAGTATGTAATATCTATTAATGGGTTAAAATTATTTGATACAAACAAAAAGGCAGAAGATTTTTTTAAAGACTTATTAGCTTTCTATGAGGATGATTTCATAAATTTAAAAAATGCCAATGAAGATTATCCAAATGCAGAAAGTATTGACTTAATAGATGAAGAAAATAAATTGGCAATTCAAGTAACATCAAGAACTGATACTAGAAAAATACATAATACAATTGAAGGATTTTATAAAAATTATCCTAATCTAGAAAGAATTATAATTTTATTAATAGGCCGATCAAAGCCAAATTATTCAAAAACTGATTTTACTAAAAACGGAAAATATAAGTTTGATAAAGATAGGGATATTATTGATATTCAAGATATAATAGATAAATTTAACTCATTTAGTGCTGATAAATTAAAGTATATTCTTGAATTTTTAGAGAAAGAATTAAATTATATTCCAATTTTCGCTAATTCTACACAAGAAGCAAATAGAGACATTTTAGCTGAGATTTTTAAATATATATTTGATAATTATAACTTTGAGCAAAGCAATAAGTTTCAAAATAGTAAAGACTTAACACATTTAAAAAAGAAAATACCATTAAATTTCTCAAAGGAACAAGAAGAGATTGTTAATAAATTGTTTGATGATTATTTTAAATATGAATATTTGATTAGGGAATTTATTGAAGCAGAACAAGAAAATCCATTCAGGATTGATGGTTTATTAAATATAATTAGAACAGAGTATTGTGAAATACAGGGAATAAACAATCCAAATGAAAAAATAAAAGATGTTTTAGTTTTTAAAAAAATTGCAGAAAAATTAACGCCTAAAAAAGATCCAGAATATATTTTTAATGCTCAACTAATTGTATTATACTTTTTTGAACAATGTGAAATAGGCAAAAAAACAGTTGAAGAACAAAAAAATAAACAGATTAGTTTATTTGATTAAAAAATTATGTTGATACCTACAAAATATGACAATATAAATAAAAGTATAGCGGTAATAGGATATAAGATAACAAAAGAATTGATGAAACAACCTTATAATATAGATAAATTATATCAAAAAATAAAAAAGGACGTAAATATTAGCTTGGACCTTTTTTATGATACAATAACTTTTTTGTGGTTAGCAGATATTGTTGAAAGAGAGAAATATCAAATTTTTTTGCGTAAAAAAGAGAAATAGACTATGTATTTGAAAAAGATATATACAGAACCTATTACTTTTGAACCTGTTGAATTTAAACCTGGAATTAATTTTATATACGGAAAAAAAGAAAAATTAACAGACTCAAAAAAATCCTTAAACAATATCGGGAAATCTACGTTTCTTGATTTAATTGACTTTGCTCTTTTATCAAGTTTTAATATATACAATAAAAGATTGTATAGTGCTTACCAAAAAGGTATACTAAAAGGGAAATCAGTGATTTTGGAGCTTGAATTCAAAAATCAAATTTATGTTATAAAGCGTTCTTTTGATAAACCAAATAACAATATACTATTTGGTTTAAAGAATAAAAAATTAGCTCCCTATACTTTATCAGAACTAAAATTGGAGCTGTGTAATTTACTTTTTAGAAGAGAAAATTATGAAGGATACTATTCAAACACTTGGTTAAGAAAATTAATTCCGTTTTATTTAAAAATACATAAACACAAAAAGGAGGCTTTTGTTGATCCTATCAAATATATTAAAGAATCTACAGAAACAGAATTAATCCAATATCATTTATTTTTAATGGATATTAATAATGATATTGCACATAGAAATTTCTTATTTCAAACAAAATTAAAAAAGATTGAACCAGCTATTAAAGAAATAAAAAATTTTTTTGAAGAAAGATATGATTTAAATTTATCTGAAAACAGACAAGCTTACATAAGTAGCCAAATAAGAGCCTTAGAAAAAGAAGTAAAGGAATTAGAGAATTTTATATCCTCTTTTCAATTGCACAAAAATTATGAAATCAATGAAATAGAAGCTAATAAATTAACCGAGCAAATAAAAAAATTATGGTTTCAAAATTATACTGATAAAAAAAGAATAGAAGCATACCAAAATAGTATATCTTTTGATGATATTAAACTTCAAACTTGGCGAATAGAAAAACTCTATAGTGAATTTAATCAACTCTTAGGAGAGAGAATAAAAAAGACTCTTGATGAAGCAATAAATTTTAAAAAAGAATTAATTTTGTCTAGAAAGGAATTTTTAAAAGATGAAATCAAAAAAATACAGAATAGAATTGAGGAAAGAAAAAAATTAATCAATGAATTAGCAACAAAAAGAGGAAGGATTTTTAAATATCTATCAAACAAAAAAGCAATAGATGATTTATCGGAAGCATACTACCAATTAAGTGAGAAAAAAATGCACTTAGCAGAATTAAAAAACAAAGTAGATATATTTAGAGAATTACAAAAAGAAAAAAATAAAATTGAACAAGAAATAAAAAAAATAGAAGGTGAAATTATTGATTTTGAAGTATCAATAGAAGAAAAAAAGAACAGAATAGCAGTATTAATTGAGGAGATATATAATGCAATTTATCCAGAATATAGCGATACATTGCCAATCTTCGATATAAATTCAGTTCCACAAAAAGAATCAAAAATAGAAATAAGCCTTTTAAATACTACAATGATGTTTGGTAAGGGGAAAAATCAAGGCCGAACCTTAATATATGATTTAGCCATTTTGTTTAATTCAATTGATAATAACCTAAAAGCACCAAGATTTTTAGTCCATGATGGAATTTTTGATGGAGTTGATAAAGCTCATTTTGTTCATCTGTACATGTATTTACAAAAAAAACTTTCAGAAGCCAATAGTAAAGATGATTATTTTCAATATATAATAACATATAATCAAGAGGGCACATTAACAGAAGAATTTGGGAATATGGATGTTTTAACAAATGAAAAAATAGAACAAGAAGCTATATTAGTTTTGACACCAAGTAAAAAATTATTAGGAGAGTTTTAATCACCATTGGTGGATCCCCTAAATGTTTAATTTATTGTGTTAATAATTTCTCAAACTATGTGCAAATTTCTCAAAATACATGCAAATTTTTGTTAAAATTTCGCAATTTTTCTCAAATTAAAATTTCACTATTTCTCCGAGATTAAAATCCTCTCATCCCGCACCAGTTCTATATTTGTCTCACATTTGACCCACCCCAAATCCCTTCTTTCCTTTTTCTCAAAATAAATAACACCCCACACCCATCGCAGAAAATGTGTTTCAATTCCTTGTAGTTACTCTGAGAAGATCAGGAAATGAAGTTAATATTAAAGATGTTACTGTGTTTCAATTCCTTGTAGTTACTCTGAGAAGTGATGACCAAGTAGATAGCACAACACAATTTCTTAATGTTTCAATTCCTTGTAGTTACTCTGAGAAGTTAAATAAATATGCCAAAACGTTGATAAAAGTTCGTGTTTCAATTCCTTGTAGTTACTCTGAGAAGTAAAACGGAGAATTGCTTTGGTGAGAGATCCTAAAAAGTTTCAATTCCTTGTAGTTACTCTGAGAAG
>NZ_FNIN01000016.1 GCF_900104045.1 Desulfonauticus submarinus | reverse complement strand
GGATGCTTGTGATGAGTATATACCAGAGCCTAAGCGTGATATAGATAAGCCATTTTTGATGCCGATAGAGGATGTATTTAGTATATCTGGTCGTGGTACGGTAGTAACAGGTAGGGTTGAGCGAGGAATAATCAAGGTAGGAGATGAGGTAGAGATAGTAGGATTTAAGGAGACGCAGAAGACGGTTTGTACTGGGGTAGAGATGTTTCGTAAGGTATTGGATCAGGGTCAGGCGGGAGATAATGTAGGAGTATTGTTGAGGGGAGTTAAGCGAGATGAGGTAGAGCGAGGTCAGGTATTGGCAGCGCCAGGTAGTATAACGCCGCATCGTAAGTTTAAGGCAGAGGTATATATATTGACGAAGGAAGAGGGAGGACGTCATACTCCATTTTTTAGTGGATATAGGCCTCAGTTTTATTTTAGGACTACGGATGTTACGGGAGTGGTGACATTGGCAGAGGGAGTAGAGATGGTAATGCCTGGAGATAATACTACGTTTGAGGTAGAGTTAATAGCGCCAGTAGCGATGGAGAAGGGATTGAGGTTTGCGATTCGTGAAGGTGGAAGGACAGTAGGCGCTGGCGTAGTCACAGATATATTGGAGTAGGCATATGGTTACAATGACAAGTGATAGAATAAGAATTAAGTTAAAAGCTTATGATTATAGAATTTTAGATAAAGCTGTTGCAGAGATAATTGACTCTGCTAGAAATACGGGGGCAAGTGTAGTTGGCCCAATTCCTTTGCCCACAAAAATTCATAAAGTGACAGTAAATAGATCTGTTCATGTAGATAAAAAGTCTCGTGAACAGTTTGAGATAAGAACTCATAAGCGTTTGTTAGATATACTAGAACCAACTCAGCAAACGGTAGATGCTTTAGGCAAACTTAATTTGCCAGCAGGTGTTGACGTTGAAATAAAGCTATAAGGCGAGGACAAGATGAGTAAGGGACTTGGAATAATTGGAAAAAAAATAGGAACGACCAGGATTTTTGGTGAAGATGGTTCAGTTGTGCCTGTGACAGTTGTCCAGGCTGGGCCTTGTCCTGTTATTCAAGTAAAAACCAAAGAAGCTGATGGATATGAAGCTATTCAGCTTGGTTTTGAACAAGTATCAGAGAAAAAGGTCAATAAACCTTTAAAGGGGCATTTTGCAAAAGCAAAAAAAGGATATTTTAGATATTTAAAAGAGTTTAGGGTTGAAAATGGATCTGAGTTTGATCTTGGCCAGGATATTACTGTAGAAATTTTTGAGCCTGGAGAGAGAATTAGCGTTACAGGAACTTCAAAGGGAAAAGGTTTTGCTGGAGTTATGAAGCGTTGGGGTTTTGGAGGTCTTCCCGCCTCTCATGGTGCTGAAAAAGTACATCGTTCTCCAGGTGCTATAGGGCAATGTGCCTATCCTGGGAAGGTGTTTAAGGGTAAAAAAATGGCTGGCCATATGGGAAATAAACAAGTTACTTATCGTAACTTGGAGGTTGTTGGTGTAAGGCCAGAGGACAATGTTATTTTAATCAAGGGTCAGATTCCAGGACCTAAAAATAGCTTAGTATTACTACGAAAGCAGAGCTAAGAGGCAAAAGAAGATGATTAAGGCAAAAGTATATTCTCAGACAAATCAGGAAGTTGGAGATATTGAGTTACGAGAGGATGTCTTCGGCCTAGAGGTTCGCCCTGAATTGCTCCATTTTGTTGTAAGGGCTCATTTGGCAGCTAAACGTCAAGGTACGGTAAGTGTTAAGAATAGAGCTAAGATACGTGGAGGGGGCCGTAAACCTTGGAGGCAAAAAGGAACAGGTAGAGCTAGAGCAGGAACAATTCGTTCTCCTTTATGGAGAGGTGGAGCAGTGATACATGGACCTCAGCCTAGAGATTATTCTTTTAAGGTAAATAAAAAGGTTAAGAGATTGGCCTTAAAGATGGCTTTAAGTTCTCTTTTAAAAGAAAATAGATTAAAAATAGTAGACAAGTTTGACTTTCCAGAAATTAAAACCAAAAAGTTTGTAGAAGTAAAAAATAGCTTGGGATTAAAAAAACCCTTGATTGTTTTGCAAGAAAGGTATAACAACCTTGAGCTTTCTGCTCGTAATGTTCCTGGGGTGGCAGTTTTAACTCAGGAATTATTAAATACTTATGATGCATTAAAACATTCTGAGGTAGTAATAGAAAAAGAAGCTATTCTTAAACTTCAGGAAAGGTTGGGATAAAATGGACATTACACAGGTTATTATTAAACCTCTTTTAACAGAAAAGAGCACTCTACTAAAAGATAGAGATAATAAGGTAACTTTTTTAGTTCATCCTAAGGCTAATAAGTACCAGATAAAGAGTGCGGTAGAAGAGCTTTTTGGGGTAAGAGTTGAGAGGGTAAATGTGGTACGTAAACGACCCAGGGCTTTAAAGAGATTTGGCAGAGTTGTTGGCAAAAAGGCTGGCAGCAAAAAAGCATATGTGACTTTAGCGCCTGGGGATAAAATTGAATTTTTTGAAGGGGTTTAGTTATGGGTGTTAGAAAGTTAAAGCCCACCTCTCCTGGAAGACGTTTTCAAACAGTTTCCACGTTTGAAGAAATTACAAAGACAACCCCTGAGAAGTCTTTAACTAAGGGATTGAATAAGAAGAGTGGTCGCAATAATTATGGTAGAGTGACCTCCAGGCGAAGGGGTGGTGGAAATAAGAGAAAATATAGGATTATAGATTTTAAGAGACGGGATAAGTTTGGTGTTCCAGCAAAGGTAGCAGCTATAGAATATGATCCTAATAGAAGTGCGCGAATTGCCCTTCTAAGTTATTTGGATGGAGAAAAGCGATATATCTTGGCTCCTGTAGGTTTAAATGTAGGAGATCAAGTGGTAGCTGGAACAGATGTAGATATTAAACCAGGCAATGCGTTGCCTTTAGAAAATATTCCTGTAGGTACAATTGTCCATAACATTGAACTTACTTATGGTCGAGGTGGTCAACTTGCACGTTCAGCTGGAACTTATGCTCAAGTTTTGGCGAAAGAAGGAAAGTATGTTTTGTTAAGACTTCCTTCTGGAGAAATACGATATGTTTTGGCTAAAAATATGGCCACTGTTGGACAAGTTGGTAACTTAGATCATGAGAATATTTCGATTGGTAAGGCAGGTCGGAATAGGTGGCTGGGTAGAAGGCCTAAGGTTAGAGGTGTTGCTATGAACCCCATTGACCATCCTTTGGGTGGTGGTGAAGGAAGGTCTTCTGGTGGAAGACATCCTTGTTCTCCGTGGGGTTGGCCTACCAAGGGCTATAAGACGAGGAATCCAAAGAAACAGTCTAGTAAGTTTATTGTAAAAAGGCGCAAATAAGAGGTGAGATATGCCCAGATCACTAAAGAAAGGTCCTTTTGTAGATGATCATTTGTTAAAGAAAGTTGAGAAGGCGCGGCAGGAGAAGAGTAAAAAAGTAATTAAGACCTGGTCCAGAAGGTCCACCATTATTCCTGAAATGGTAGGTCTAACCTTTGCTGTTCATAATGGTAGAAAGTTTATACCAGTATTTGTAACAGAGAACATGGTAGGTCATAAGTTAGGAGAATTTTCTCCTACCCGGACTTATTATGGACATGCTGCTGATAAGAAGAGTAAAGGTAAGGGTAAAAAATAAAATAAGGGTAACGAGCCATGGAAGTTAAAGCTGTTGCTAAATATGTTAGGATTTCGCCGAGAAAGGCGAGGTTGGTTGCGGATTTGATAAAAGATAAACCTATTGAGGATGCTTTAAATATTTTAAAGTTTACACCCAAAAAAGCAGCCAGGTTAATAGAAAAGGTCTTGAGTTCTGCTATTGCTAATGCAGAGCATAATATGAGTCTGGATATAGATAATCTTTATGTGAAAAGGGTTTTAATAGATGAAGGCCCTACAATGAAAAGAATAAAACCTTATGCTATGGGCCGGGCCTTCTATATCCGGAAGAGGACCAGTCACATAACAGTTATAGTAGACGAAGCATAGGAGGGCGTGTTTTGGGTCAGAAAGTACATCCATACGGTTTTCGTTTAGGTTATACCAAAAATTGGCTGTCCCGTTGGTATGCAAAGGCAGAGTATCCTCAGTTTGTCTATGAGGACAGGCATATTAGAAAATTTGTGAAAGACAAATTGTATCATGCTGGGGTATCTAAGATAGAAATAGAGCGGGCAGCAGATAAAGTAAGGGTTATTATTAATACTGCTAGGCCCGGGATTGTGATTGGTCGAAAAGGCGTAGAGATTGAGAATTTAAGAAAGGAACTTCAGCAGAAGTTTAAAAGAGAGTTTAATATAGAAGTTTTAGAAGTGAAACGCCCTGAGACAGATGCCCAGCTTATAGCAGAGAATGTTGCCTTGCAATTAGAGAGACGTGTAGCATTTAGACGTGCAATGAAAAGAGCCATTGGTTTAGCTACAAAATTTGGTGTAAAGGGAATAAAGGTTTCTTGTGCAGGTAGGTTAGGCGGTGCTGAGATTGCACGAACAGAGTGGCAGAGGGAAGGACGGGTTCCTTTGCAGACTTTGCGTGCAGATGTAGATTATGGCTTTGCCATAGCCAAAACTACCTATGGTGTTATAGGTGTTAAGGTTTGGGTTTATAAAGGTGATATTCTAGACGAGGTAAATTAAAATGCTCAGTCCAAAGAGAGTTAAATATCGTAAGCAGCAGAAGGGAAAGTTAAGAGGAAAGGCTTATCGTGGCAACAAGGTGAGTTTTGGAGATGTAGGCTTAAAGGCTCTTGAGCATGGAAAACTGACTAGTCAGCAGATAGAGGCTGCTCGTGTAGCCATGATTAGGCATATTCGTAGAGGAGGAAAAATTTTTATTAGAATTTTTCCTGATAAACCTATTACAGCAAAGCCTGCTGAGACAAGGCAGGGAAGTGGTAAAGGTTCCCCAGTGGGTTGGTGTGCTCCGGTAAAGCCGGGTAAAATTTTATATGAAATAAAAGGGGTTAGCATAGAGCTGGCCAAAGAGGCTTTACGCAGAGCCTCTTATAAGCTGCCCATAAAAACCGCAATAGTGGTTAAGGAGATGTAGAAGTGAAGGCGAAAGAACTGCGTTCATTGGCTGTGGGAGAACTACATAAGAAGTTAGCTGATCTTAGGCGAGAATTGTTTAACTTACGCTTTCAGCATGCCACAGCGCAACTTGAAAATACCCAGCGTATTCCCCAGGTAAAGAGAGATATTGCCAGGGTTTTAACCGTATTACGTGAAAAAGAGTTGGAGTCTCAAAATGAGAGCAAATAGGCGAAAATTAGTTGGCGTCGTGGTGAGCGACAAAGGTGATAAGACAATAGTGGTGCAAGTAGAAAGATTAGTAAAGCATCCACTATTAAAAAAGTATGTTAAAAAAAGAAAAAAGTTTATGGCCCATGACCCCAACAATGATTGTAAGATGGGGGACAAGGTAGAGATTGTTGAGTCTAGACCTCTTAGTGCCCGCAAACGCTGGCATTTAGTCCGGATTATTGAAAAAGCTAAGTAACGAGGTAGGCGATGATACAGGTTGAAAGTAAATTAGAAGTAGCGGACAATTCTGGGGCTAAAAAGGTCGCCTGCATAAAGGTGCTTGGCGGCACAAGAAGAAGATATGCTAGTATAGGTGATATCATAGTAGTCTCAGTAAAGGAGGCAATTCCTCACTCAAAGGTAAAAAAGGGTGAGGTATATAAGGCCGTAGTAGTTAGAACAAAGAAGGAAGTGGGTCGTCCAGATGGCTCTTATATTCGTTTTGATGAGAATGCTGCGGTATTGTTAAATAAAAATTTAGAGCCTATAGGTACTCGTATTTTTGGCCCTGTGGGTCGTGAACTAAGAAGTAAGAATTTTATGAAGATTGTATCTTTAGCTCCTGAGGTACTGTAAAATGGCACAGAAGATATTGGTTAATGATAAGGTAATGGTAATAGCCGGTAAGGATAAAAATAAGGTTGGCAAGGTTTTAAAGATTTTAAGAGATAAGAATAAGGTGATAGTAGAAGGCGTGAATAAAGTTAAGCGCCATGTTAAACCTAATCCTTATCGCAATGAGCCAGGAGGTATTGTGGAAAAAGAGGCTCCTATAGATATTTCCAATGTGGCTCTGTTGTGTGACTCTTGTGCTAAGCCAACCCGTGTCGGCTTTAAGTTTACTGAGGATGGTAAGAAAGTTCGCTTCTGTAAAAAATGTAATGAAGTAATTAGTAAGGTGCAGTAATGATGAGGTTAGAGAAGTTATACAAAGAGAAGATAGTTCCTCATTTGATGAAAGAGTTTAATTACAAGTCTCCCATGGAAGTACCTAGAGTACTGAAGGTTTCTTTAAACATGGGATTAGGGGAAGGCAGCCAGAATAACAAGCTTATCCAGGATGCAGTAGAAGAACTGACCTTTATTGCAGGTCAGAGGGCTGTAATTACCCGTGCAAAAAAATCGATTGCTGCTTTTAAGTTAAGAGAAGGGCAGCCAATTGGAGTAAGAGTAACTTTGCGCCGGGAAAGAATGTGGGCCTTTTTAGATAAGTTGTTCAATGTTGCCTTGCCCCGAGTGAGGGACTTTAGAGGTATTCCAGATCGAGGATTTGATGGCCGGGGCAACTTTACTCTTGGAATCAGGGAACACACTATATTCCCTGAAGTAGATTTGGATAAAGTTGAAAGAGTAAAGGGAATGAATGTTACTATTGTTACTAGTGCAAAGACGGATAAAGAAGGCAAGGTCTTGTTAAAGATGTTGGGTTTGCCTTTTAAGAAGTAAGGAGGATTTTCCGTGGCGCGAAAAGCTTTGATTGTAAAGGCCAAGAGAAAACCCAAGTTTTCTACTCGTAAGTATAATCGGTGTCCTCTCTGTGGTCGGCCGAGGGCCTTTTTGAGAAGGTTTGGTATTTGTCGTATCTGTTTTAGAAATATGGCATTGGCGGGTGAATTGCCAGGTGTGCGAAAATCTAGTTGGTAAGGAGTTTAAAAATGCAATTAACTGATCCCATTGCCGATTTACTAACTCGAATTAGAAATGCCCATTTGGCCAGGCACAAAGAGGTTTCTATTCCTGCCAGTAAAATGAAGGCTGAAATTTTAAGGATTTTAAAAGAAGAAGGTTTTATTAAAGATTATATTGAAGAAGATAAAGAATTAAAGGTCTATCTTAAATATTATCAAGGGAAGCCGGTCATTAAGGGGTTGAAAAAGATTAGTAAGCCAAGTCGGCGAGTATATGTAAAGGCGAAGGAGATTCCTATTGTAAGAAATGGCTTAGGAATCGCTATTTTATCTACTCCTAAGGGAATTTTGGAAGGAAGGCAGGCCAGAAAGGAAAATATTGGTGGCGAATTAATTTGTGAGGTTTGGTAGGAGTTTGTCATGTCAAGAATTGGAAAGAAACCAATTACTCTACCCAAGGGTGTAGAGGTTAAATTTGAAAAAAGTGTAATTAAGGTAAAGGGCCCAAAAGGTGAGCTTGCTCTTTCTACCCATCCTAAGATTACATATCGAGAGGAAGAAGGTAAGATTTTTGTAGAGCGTGTGGATGATACACGGGTAGCAAGAGAACAACATGGGCTTAGAAGGACTTTGCTTTATAATGCTGTAGTAGGTGTAAGTGAAGGGTTTAAAAAGACATTAGAGGTAATTGGGGTGGGATATAAAGTAGCTGTGAAAGGTAATAAAGTTGAGCTGAATGTAGGTTATTCTCATCCCGTACAAATGGAATTACCAAAAGATTTGAGTGCTCAGGTGGAAGGTAATAAATTGACTATTTTAGGTATTAGTAAAGAGAGAGTAGGTGAATATGCAGCTCGTATTAGACGAGTGCGTCCACCAGAGCCATATAAAGGAAAGGGTATTAAGTATTTAGATGAGCAAATAAGACGTAAAGCTGGGAAAACTGGTAAGAAGTAGTGGGTGAAGCAATGAAAAGAACTAGACGAGAAGCCAGGTTAAAAAGAAAGATTAGAATTCGTAAAAAGATTTATGGTACGCCAGAAAGGCCACGGTTAGTGGTATTTCGTTCAAATCGTTATATTTATGCTCAGGTAGTAGATGATACCAAAGGGCATACTCTTGTGGCTTATAGCTCTTTGGCAATGGGCAAAAAAAATGTCAGTAAGGAAGTTGCCAAAGAGGTGGGGTTAAAAATAGCTGAGTTGGCTAAAAAGGCTAAGATTGAGAAAGTTGTTTTTGACCGCAATGGTTATTTATATCATGGTAGAGTAAAGGCTTTGGCGGATGGTGCCAGGGAAGGTGGACTAAAATTTTAAGAGGGTGATCAATGGAAAAGAAAGAATTGGAGCTTATAGAAAAGATAGTTTACCTCAATCGAGTTGCTAAAGTTGTTAAAGGTGGTCGAAGATTTAGCTTTAGTGCCCTAGTTGTGGTTGGCAATGGTAAAGGGAAGATTGGATATGGCCTTGGTAAGGCTAATCAAGTACCAGATGCCATAAGAAAAGCCACGGAAAAGGCAAGAAGGAATATGGTTGAGATTCCTCTGCATGGTACCACTATTCCCTTTAAAGTGATAGGAGAATATTGTTCAAGTAGGGTTTTGTTAAAGCCTGCTAGTCCTGGTACAGGTATTATTGCGGGTGGTACTGTTCGTGCAGTTTTAGAAGTTTTGGGAGTAAAAGATGTTTTGACTAAATCCCTTGGAAGCAATAATCCCCACAATGTACTTAAGGCTACAATTCAGGGATTAAGCGAATTGGTGACACCTGAGGAAGTAAGTTTAATGAGAGGTAAAAAGGTAAGGCTTGTTAAATAGGAGCGCATATGATTAAGGTAAAGTTAAAAAGAAGTCTTATAGGACTAAAGCCTAAACAGAGAAGAACAATTAAGGCCTTAGGGCTTAGAAAAATTAATCAAATAAAAGAGCTTCCAGAAAATGATGCTGTCCTTGGGATGATTAAAAAAGTGCAAACTTTTGTAGAGGTGGTGAAGTAAAATGAAACTACATGAATTGTATCCATTTGAGCACGAAAGAAAGGGCAGAAAAAGAGTGGGCCGAGGAGATGGTAGTGGCCATGGTGGAACCTCTTGTAGAGGCCATAAAGGACAAAAGTCTAGAAGTGGCGGAAAAGTTGCTCGTTGGTTTGAAGGTGGACAGATGCCTTTACAGAGGAGGCTGCCTAAAAGAGGATTTAAAAATCCTTTTAGAGTAGAATATGCTATTGTAAATCTTGGGTCTTTGCTTCAGAAGTTTGAAGATAAAGAGGAAATTAGTATAGAGGACATTTATGCCAGTGGATTGGTAAAAAAGACTTTGCCGGTTAAAATTTTAGGAGAAGGTGAAGTAAGAAAAGCAATAAAAATTACTGCTCATAAGTTTAGTAAAAGCGCCAAAGAAAAGATAGAAAAGGCGGGCGGTAGTATAACCCAACTGGAAGGTTAGTATGGTTCAAAGTGTGCCTCAAAATATGTCTGGCCTTGGCGAGCTAAAAAAAAGAATTTTAATTACGTTTTTATTGCTCGCTGTATATAGAGTGGGAATACATATTCCTGTACCAGGTGTAGACGGGAGTGCCTTGGCTGCTTTTTTTGGTCAGGCTCAGAATACTTTACTCGGCCTGTTTGATATGTTTTCTGGTGGAGGTCTAAATAGGCTTTCTATCTTTGCTTTGGGTATTATGCCGTATATTTCTGCATCTATTATTATTCAACTTTTAACAGCGGTTATTCCAGAACTAGAACGACTCAGTAAAGAGGAAGGAGCTGCAGGAAGAAAAAAAATTACCCAATATACAAGGTATTTAACGGTAGCAATTACTTTAGTCCAGGGTATTGGAATTGCAATAGGCTTAGAAAGTATGACAAGTCCTACAGGCACTCCAATTGTATATCAGGGTGGTTGGGCATTTCGTCTTACCACTATGATCACTTTAACTTCAGGTACTGTTTTTTTAATGTGGCTTGGTGAGCAGATGACCGAGTTTGGCATTGGAAATGGTATTTCTCTTATAATATTTGCAGGTATTATAGCTAGATTGCCTGGTGCTCTTATTAATTCTTTTAGATTAATTAGCACAGGTGAAACTTCATTGTTTACATTGTTGTTAGTTTTATTGATTATGGTGGGGGTTCTAGTTGGTATTGTTTATGTGGAAAGAGCAGTTAGAAAAATACCTATTCAATATGCTAAGAGAATGGTAGGGCGAAAGCTTTATGGTGGACAAAGTAGTTTTCTTCCTTTGAGGTTGAATACAGCAGGTGTTATTCCACCTATTTTTGCTTCTTCTATTTTAATGTTTCCTGCAACTATTTCTAATTTTTCCAATGTAGATTGGGTTAAACAAGTAGCCAGTTATTTTCTACCTGGAACAATTTGGTATAGTATACTTTATATCGGGATGATTGTGTTTTTCTGTTATTTTTATACTGCTATTATTTTTGATCCTAAAGACATAGCAGATAATTTAAAAAATCATGGGGGATTTATTCCTGGGATAAGACCAGGAGAGAAGACAAAAGAATATATAGACAGGGTGCTTTCTAGACTTACTTTTTGGGGTGCTATCTATATTTCAATAGTTTGTATCTTACCCATGATTTTAATCAAACAATTTAACGTTCCTTTCTACTATGGTGGCACTGCGTTATTGATTGTAGTTGGAGTTGCTATGGATACAATGTCTCAAGTGCAGTCCTATTTGATAAGTGGACAATATGAAGGTTTGATGGGCAAAGCTAAATTGAAAGGACGTAGGTTTTAATTGAAAAAGTATAAAGGTATTTTCCTTAAAAATAGAGAAGAGATTGGTCTAATGAGGGAGGCCAATCGGATAGTAGCCATTATTTTAGAAGAGATAAGAGAAGCTATTAGGCCAGGATTGACAACTTTAGATTTAGAGCGTAAAGCAGAGACCCTTTGTAAGAAGTTTAAAGTTAGGCCTGCGTTTAAGGGCTATCATGGTTATCCTTTTATTTTGTGTTGTTCTGTAAATGAGCAGATAGTTCACGGTTTTCCTAATACTCGGCCATTAGAAGAAGGTGATATCTTAAGTGTAGATATGGGAGTCGTGTATAAGGGTTTTTTTGGAGATGCAGCAAGAACTTTTGCTGTTGGAGAGATTAGTGAGCAAGCTGCTCGTTTGATGGATGTTACAAAAAATGCTCTTTATTTAGGTATTGATCAAGCTAGGGCTGGAAATAATTTATATGATATATCCGCGGCAATTCAGGATTACGTGGAGGGCAAGGGCTTTCACGTAATCAAGAGGTTTGTAGGGCACGGAATTGGCACTCGCCTTCATGAGAAGCCAGAAGTACCTAATTTTGTTCCTTTTAATGCCTCAAAAATTACTTTGAAGGCAGGGATGACTTTGGCTATTGAGCCAATGGTGGCAATAGGTACTGATGAGGTAGAGATTTTGGCTGATAAGTGGACAGCAGTAACTAAGGACAGGAGTTTGGCTGCTCATTTTGAGCACACTATAGCCATAACTTCTGAGGAACCAATGATTTTAAGTGAAGTTTAGTGGGGGATTTATGAAAGTTAGACCTTCTGTTAAAAAAATTTGTTCTAAGTGTAAGATAATTCGCCGTAAGGGGATTTTACGAGTTATTTGTGAGAATCCTAGGCACAAACAGAGACAAGGTTAGGGGGCAAAAGTGGCTAGAATAGCTGGAGTAGAATTACCTAAAAATAAGAGGCTGGATATAGCTTTAACTTACATTTATGGTATTGGTCACACCTCTGCTTTAAAAATTTTAGAAGCTACAGGTATTGAATGGACTAAGAAGACAGATGACTTAACTCCTGAGGAAGTTAATGCCATTAGAAATGAGATTGAAAATAATTATAAGGTAGAAGGTGATTTAAGACGTGAGATAACGGCAAATATTAAGAGGCTTATGGAGATAGGTTGTTATCGGGGGTTAAGGCATAGAAGGGGGCTTCCTGTACGAGGTCAAAGGACACATACAAATGCTCGTACGAGAAAAGGCCCTCGTAGATCTGTGATGAAGAAAAAGAAAAAGTAGAATGGGAGTAGGTTAGATGGCAAAGCAGCGTAGAAGAAGCGGGAAAAAAAAGGAAAAAAAGAATATCCCTACAGGATTAGTTTATATTACTTCTTCCTTTAACAATACAATTATTACCTTTACTGATTTAAAAGGTAATGTAATTTCTTGGGCTAGTTCAGGTACTGCAGGATTTAAAGGGTCTAGAAAAAGCACTCCCTTTGCGGCTCAGAAAGCAGCAGAGATGGCTGCAAAAGCCGCTCAAGATCATGGGATGAGGACTGTAGGTATTTTAGTAAAGGGCCCAGGAGCGGGAAGAGAGTCTGCAATGAGAGCAATTGGGGCTGCGGGATTTAAAGTAAGATTTATTAGAGATATTACTCCTATTCCTCATAATGGTTGCAGACCGCCTAAAAGGCGCAGAGTTTAAGGAGGATAAAAATTGGCTAGATATAGAGAAGCAAGATGCCGTTTGTGTCGAAGAGAGGGCACAAAGTTGTTTTTAAAGGGAGATCGTTGTTTTACTGATAAGTGTGCATTTGAAAGGCGGCCTTTTGCCCCTGGAATGCATGGAAGAATGCGTAAGAAACTTACTGACTATGCTATTCAGTTAAGAGAAAAACAAAAGGTTAAACGCCTTTATGGGGTTTTAGAGCGACAGTTTAAAAATTATTTTAAAGAAGCTGCTAGGCAGAAAGGCGCAACTGGTGCCAATCTTTTAATTTTGTTGGAAAGAAGATTAGATAATGTAGTTTATCGATTAGGTTTTGCTGAGTCTAGGACCCAGGCCAGACAACTTATTCGTCATGGTCATTTTTTGGTGAATGGCAAAAAAGTAGATATCCCTTCTTTTTTAGTAAGAGAAAATGATGTGGTAGAAGTAAAGGCAAAAAGCAAAGAAAAGCTTATTTTTAAGAATGCTTTAGAAACTTTGGCCAGAAAGGGTATCCCTGGCTGGTTAGAGGTGGATGAGAATAGTTTAAAGGGTGTTGTAAAAGCAATGCCAACAAGAGAAGATATAACCTTCCCAATTAACGAACAACTCATTGTTGAGTTGTACTCTAAGTAAAAAGTAGGTGATTTAAAATGATAAGAAGTGGTGACAAGCTTATAAATACAAGAAATTGGACAGAATTAGTTAAACCACGGCAGCTTGTCCGAGATGAGAAATCTACAGACACTTATGGTAAGTTTGTGTGTGAGCCCTTGGAGAGAGGGTATGGAACTACCTTGGGCAATGCTTTAAGGAGAGTGTTGCTTTCTTCTTTGCAAGGTGCTGCCATTGTGGCAGCAAAAATTAGAGGAGTTCAGCACGAGTTTACTACTATTCCAGGTGTGTTAGAAGATGTAACGGATATTATCTTGAATTTGAAACAGGTTCGTTTTGAAATGACTACAGAGGAACCTCAACATCTCCAGTTGATTGCTAATGAAAAAGGAGAAGTAACTGCGAGAGATATTAAAGAGAGTCCTCATGTTAAAGTCTTAAATCCAGAACTTCATATAGCCACTTTAACAGATGATATTGACTTTGTAGTGGATTTAGAGGTGAGAATGGGAAAGGGGTATGTTCCTGCTGAGTTACATGAAGGTCTTGATAATGAGATAGGAGTAATTAAATTAGATGCATCTTTTTCACCAGTAAAGAAAGTGGCTTTTAATGTAGAACAAGCTCGTGTTGGACAAATGACTAATTATGATAAATTGATTTTAGAAGTTTGGACAGATGGTTCTGTAACTCCTGAAGATGCAGTAGCCTATAGTGCTAAGATTTTAAAAGATCAGTTAACTATTTTTATTAATTTTGATGAAGTAGATGATGTTGGAGTGCCTGAGGCAGAGGAAGAAAAAGAAGAGTTAAATGAGCATTTATTTAAGCATATAGATGATTTGGAATTACCTCCACGAGCAAGTAATTGTTTAAAGAGTGTTGGTATTACTTTGGTTGGGGAATTAGTTCAGAAAACTGAAAATGAGCTTCTTAAAATTAAAAACTTTGGGCGTAAGTCCTTAGATGATATTTGGAGAGTTTTAAACTCTTTAGGTCTTGAGTTTGGTATGAAGATTGATAATTTTGAAGAGAAATATAAAGAATGGTTAAAGAGGAAGGAAGACAATGAGGCATAGAAAAAAAGGTCGTAAACTCAATAGAACGTGGGAACATAGAAAAGCCATGTTTAAAAATATGGCTCAATCTTTAGTAATCCATGAGAGGATAAAAACAACCTTACCTAAGGCCAAAGAATTGAGAAGAGTTGCAGATAAACTTGTAAAATTGGCACTTAGAAATGATTTACATGCAAGAAGACAAGCTTTTAAAATTTTAGAAAATCATAAATTAGTAAAAAGATTGTTTGAGGAAATAGGACCACGTTTCCAAGGTGTTCAAGGTGGATACACAAGAGTTGTAAAACTTGCTTTGCCTAGAAAAGGGGATTGTGCAAGGCTTGCTATTGTAGAGTTTAGTAGAGCCAAAAATATTGAAGAGGGCGTAGAGAAAACAGGAGCTTCTGAGTCTTCGGAACCAAAAGAAGACATTGAAAAGACAGAGGATTAATTAAAAAAAGAAATAAAAAAGGAAGGTGAAAAACCTTCCTTTTTTTTATATTTTTGTATATAAAAAATCTATCAATATGATAGTTAAAATTAATTTTAAGGATAGGCTATGGATTTAAGAAAGCTAGAAGTTTTTTATTATGTATATAAAACTGGTTCCTTTTCCAAAGCTGGTGAGGAGATGTTTTTGTCTCAGCCCACAGTAAGTACGCATATTTCTTATTTGGAAAAGGAGCTAGGAGTAAATTTGTTTGATAGAAGCGGCAGAACTGCTTTACCTACTCCTGCAGGAAGGTTACTCTTTAAAAGAGTTAAAGAGATCTTTGAATTAGTTAAAAAAACTAAACAAGAGATAAATTATATTAAAGATGAGGTGGAGGGGCAGGTAGTTATAGGAGCTAGTACAATTCCTGCTACATATTTATTGCCTCCTTTGTTAGGGGTTTTTTTAAAACAGTATAGAAAAGTCCAAGTAAAGTTAGAAATGGGAGATTCCTTTAATATTTGGAGTAAGGTGGTAAATGGGAAGGTAGATTTTGGATTAACAGGGGCGCTTTATGAAGATGGGTTTTTGAATGTTAAACCCTTGATAGAGGATGATTTAATAATTGTAGGGCATAAAGATTTTTTTAAAAATAAATCAGTTCTCATGAGTATAGATGAACTTGTTAGATTCCCTTGGGTTATGAGAGAAAAGGGATCTGGAACAAGAAAGGCTCTGGAAGAAGCTTTAAATAAAAAATCCATTTCTCTTTTAGATTTGAACGTGCTTGTGGAAGTAAAGACAACAGAGGCTCTTTTACGCTATGTGTTAAGTGGAGTGGGGTTGGGATTTACTTCTCGGTTAGTGGTGAGAGACTATCTCCAACGAGGCATTTTATTAGAGGCTAAAATTGAAGACTTGTCTTTTAGGAGAAATTTTTATCTTGTTTGGCATCAGAAACGGACATATTTCCCGCTAGCTATGAAGTTACAAGATTATATTGTAGAAAATATAGGAGTTTGCTTAAAATGAAAAAATTAGTTCAAAGTGTAAAAGCTGCAGGGTGAGCAGCAAAAATATCTCCAGGGGACCTGGAAGAAATTTTAAGTGATTTGGATTTAGATTTTAATTCAGATATTTTTATTGTCCCGCCATCAGATTATGTTGATGCAAGTGTTCTAAAAGTTCCTAAGAATAAAGCATTAGTTCAAAGTGTGGATTTTTTTACTCCTATAGTGAATAATCCTTATTGGTTTGGGCAAATTGCAGCAGCAAATTCTCTTTCAGATATTTATGCAATGGGAGGAGTGCCTTTTGCTGTAATGAATTTAGTTTGTTTTCCTGTAAAAAAGATGTCTAAAAATATATTAAAAGAAATTTTAAAAGGTGGATTAGATAAAGTAAGAGAAGCAGGAGCAGTAATGGCTGGAGGCCATAGTGTTGAAGATGAAGAAATAAAATATGGACTTTCTGTTACAGGAGTAATTGATCAAGGTAAAATTGCTAAAAATTCTGCTCTTCAAAAAGGCGACTTTCTTGTTTTGACTAAACCTATTGGCACTGGAGTGTTAGCTACTGCTTTAAAGGGCGAGATAGGGGATGAAAAGATAATAGAAGAGACTCTCTATAAGTGGTGTGCTCGATTAAATTCTAGGGCTGGAGAAGCAATATCTTATTTTGGACTTAAGGCTGCAACAGATATTACAGGCTTTGGTTTGGGCGGACATCTTTTGGAGATGGCTAGGGCGTCAAAAGTAAAAATTGAATTGTGGGCCAATGAAGTTCCTGTGTTGGATCAAGCCAAAGAAATGGCTGCTATGGGAATAATTCCTGCGGGAAGTTATGCTAATAAACATTTTTGTTCTAGACTTGTTTATGTATATCCGCAAGTTGATGAATTGCTGGTAGACTTAATTTTTGATGCCCAAACCTCAGGAGGGCTTGTATTAGGAGTTAAAGAAGATATATTGGAAGATGTTCTATGTTTTTTGAAAGAAACAGAGGAATTTGTTAAGATAGTGGGGCAAGTTGTAGAGGATTCAATTTCTGGTTCGCTGGTTATTAAGTAATGTCAGAAGTTAAAGTTAATAATGCTACCTTTTTTTTAGATCCCAACAAAAATTGGTTAGAAAATCTTTTTTTAAAAGGATTTTTTCAAGAAACGCCTTTATGTACTGGAATAGGGAGGTGTGGAAAATGTAAAATAAAATTTTTAAGTAATTTGCCCCTAGTAACAGACAAGGAAAAAGAAATTTTGTCTTGTGCGGAGCTAAGAGAGGGATTTAGGCTTGCTTGTGAACATTTTCCTCAAGATAATCAGAATATAATATACGATTATCAAAATACTCGCTTTGAACATAACTATGATTTAAAACAGATTGATATTTTGGGTATTGATATAGGTACAACTACATTAAAATGGGGAGGTTTTGATAGCTCCAAAAATTTTCTTTTTTTAGGTCAAAAAATTAATCCTCAAATGGGAGCAGGAGCAGAAGTCCTGTCTCGAGTTTCTTTTGCCCTTGAAAACGATATATCGTATCTTCAGGAAATAATCTTAAAAGATATCCAATTAATATGGAATGGTTTTAAAGGGAAAATAGGTATTGTTGGTAATACGGTGATGATGTATTTACTTTTAGGAGAAAATATAAAAGAGCTTTCTTACGCACCATTTCAAATTTCTTTAAAAGGCGGGATATGGAGAACTTTAAAAGAAAAAAAAATTTATATTCCTCCATTTTTTGGTGCTTTTGTAGGAGCAGATATAAGTGCTGGTTTAGCCTATATAGAAGAAATCAAAAAACCAAAATATCCTTATTTGTTTTGTGATTTTGGAACAAATGGTGAAATAGTATTAGTTAAGGATAAAGATGATATATTATGTACAAGTGTAGCTTTGGGTCCTGCTTTAGAAGGTATTGGTCTTCGTTTTGGAGCATCTTATAATAAGGAAGCAATTTCATCATTTTTTTTATCACTAGATGGGATAAATGGATTTAATAAGAAAGAAAAGTTTAGAATAACAGGTACAGGATATTTGTCTTTAATAGATATTTTTTTAAAGATAGGAATTGTAAATAGAGATGGACATTTTAACAATCAATTTAACTTTAAAAGACTAAAAAATAATTTGAGAGATAGTTGTTTTTACCTCACAAAATATGTTTTTATAGATGAAAAGGATATAGAAGAGATTTTAAAAGTAAAGGCAGCTATTAATTTGGGGATAATTTTTTTGCTAAATAAAGCTAAATTAAAGTTTAATGATATTTCTTCTGTTTGGATTAGTGGAGTATTGGGTTGTAATTTAGTTGAAGATATTTTAATAAATCTCGGTTTTTTCCCATTTGAGTTTGAAAATAAAATAAAATTCATAGAAAATTCTGCTTTAAAAGGCTTGTGTTTGATTTTAGCTGATAAAACAATCAGAAAGAACGTTGAAGAGTGGTTGCAGAAATCAACATATTACAACCTTTCCAATTTTTCTGACTTTCTTCAATATTTTGTTAAGGCAATGAATTTTAATTTTTGGAGAAATAATTCCTAGAACCTAAGAAGTATATTTAAAATCTTTTATTGAAAAAAGATATATTTTGAGTTATTCTATTTTTACTCTGAAAGAGTAGATTGAGATAAAAACTTAAATTTATCTTGACTAAACCTAAAAAATTTTGTTTGTGCTAGAGTCGTATTTGCTTGAAAGATAGGTAAGAAATTGGTGTGGCATATTTTAAATGAGGTTAAAAGTTTAAAAGGAGGAACGTATAATGACTAAAGGTGATGTGATTGCCATGATTGCTGAAAAGGCTGGTTTAACCAAAGCAGCGGCTGAAAAGGCATTAAATGCTTTTTTGGCTTCTGTTGAAGAAGCTTTAGTTAAGGAGGGCAAACTCACCTTAACTGGTTTTGGAACTTTTGAGGTTGGTGAGAGGGCAGCACGAAAAGGTCGTAATCCTCGTACTGGCGAAGAAATAGACATCCCTGCCTGCAAAGTAGTTAAATTTCGTGCAGGTAAAATGTTAAAAGAAGCTGTAAAATAATTGTTAGTGGAGGCAAAATAATGTTACATGGCGAAACTGTACATAGTATGCTCCCACAAGATTTACCATGGTGGTCTCCTGACCATGCTATCTTTTTTGGAGTACTTTATGCAGTGTTAATAACCATTGGCACAGGAGTTGGAATTGTTGTTTTAAAATCTTTAGCTGAGACATGGAAAGAGAAAAGAAAAAGTAGTTAATTTTTTGATTTTTTTATTTTATAAAGGCAAGAAAAAATGCTTATTTTTTCTTGCCTTTTGTTTTTCTTCTTTTTATAAAAAGAAGATTCAAATTTAAAGGGGGTGATTCTGTTGCCAGGAGTCTTTTTAAGTGGAGAAGATAATTTTGAGTATGCCTTGCGTAAGTTTAAAAAGCAGGTGGAAAAGGCAGGTATTCTTTCTGAGTTAAAGAAAAGACAGCATTACGAGAAACCAGGAGTTAGGCGTCGTAAGAAAGAAGCTGCCGCTAGAAAAAGGCTAATGAAAAAATTGCGCAAATTAAGGTTAATCTAGTTAGGACAATGTCTCTGCAAGAGCAATTAGAGAAGGATTTTTTGTTTGCCTTTAAAGCAAAGGATAAAGTAAAGACGGCTGTTTTGCGTATGGTTAAAACAGCCGTAAAAAATAAGCAGGTAGAATTAGGTAGACCTTTAAATGATAACGAAGTTTTGGCTGTTTTAATAAAAGAAGCAAAACAGCGAGAAGATTCTATTTCTCAATTTAGAAAAGGCGGAAGAGAAGATTTAGCGTTAAAGGAAGAACAAGAATTAGAAGTTTTGCAGAGATATTTGCCAAAGCAACTAAGTCTAGAGGAAGTGGAAAAAGAAGTTGATGTTGCTATTGAGAAGTTAGGCGTTTCTAGTCTTAAAGAAATGGGTAAGGTGATGTCTTATTTAATGCAAAAGTATACAGGCCAGATAGATGGCAAAAAATTAAATCAAATTGTTAGACAAAAGCTCTCTTCTTAAAATATAATAAAATTTATGCATTCCAAAACAATTAAGTATCTGGAGCTAGATAAAGTGCTCCAGTTTTTTATTTTAGAAGCCACTTCAGAAGAAGGAAAGGCTTTTTTTTCTTTTTTAAGGCCATATTCGTCTTTAGAAAAAGTTCTTAATGCTCAAAAGACCTTAAAAGAATTTTGTTATCTAATAGAAAAATTTCCTTTTAAATTGTCTTTTTTCCCTTCTTTAAAACCGTTGTTCAAAAATTTAAGCCAGGAACTTTATATTTTTGATTTTGAAGATTTATGGGGATTGGAGGCTTTTTTAAGAGCTCAGGATAAGGTTTTTGGGTGGTTAGAATATATTTTTAATAAAGAAAATACAAAGTTAGACGAATTAAAGTCAGAAATGGTTTGCCCAAAAAGGTTAAAGCAAGCCATTTTTAGATGTGTGGGTGAAAATGGAGCCTTAAAAGATGAAAGCTCTCCGCGATTATTAGAAATACGAAATGATATTAGAGCTATTCAAAATAAATGTAGAAAAAAGATAGAAGATTTTTTTAAGGACAAAAAAATTTCTCATTACTTACAAGATGAATTTTTTACTTTATCTTCTGATAGATATGTTGTGCCATTAAAAGCTAATTTTAAAGGTAAGTTAGAAGGTATTGTTCATGACTATTCTCATACTGGTGAAACTTGTTATGTGGAACCTTATTTTTTAGTAGAATTGAATAACAAACTACAATTGTTGAAGTTACAAGAAAAAGAAGAAGAACTCTCAATTCTCAAATATCTAACGCAGTTGGCAAGACAAGAACAAGATAGTCTTTTTCACTGTTATAATTTTGTTGTAAAAATAGATGTTCTCTTAACTAAGGCTAAGATAGCAAAGAAGATAGGCGCAAATATTTTAATGGTTAATAAAGATGGTTGTTTAAGTTTAAAACAAGCAAGACATCCTCTTTTAGTTTTAAGGAATCAAAATGTCGTTCCCGTAGATATTGAATTAAAGCCAGGGCAAAAGGGACTTGTTATTACTGGAGGGAATGCTGGTGGTAAGACAGTTTGCTTAAAAACTTTAGGTTTAACGGCTTTAATGGTGCTATGTGGTTTGCCTGTATGTTGTGCTGAAAATAGTGAGATTCCATATTTTGAGCAGATATTTGCCCTGATGGGAGATGAACAGAGCTTAGAGGAAAGTTTAAGTACTTTTACAGCACAGATAGAATCTTTAAAGGAATACTTACCATGTTCTTCTCCCACTACATTATTTATTTTGGATGAGTTTGGATCTGGTACTGATCCTTCCCAAGGTGCTGCTTTGGCCCAAGCAGTAGTAGAATATATTTTAGATAATGATGGATGGATTGCATGTGCTACACATTTTCCTGGCTTAAAATTATATGCTTTGACTAATGATAAATTAAGAGTATGTTCTGTACTTTTTGATCCTAATACTAAGAAACCTCTTTATAAACTTACTTATGACCAAGTAGGAGCAAGTTTTGCTTTGCAAGTTGCAAGGGATCGAGGTCTTGATGAGTCTATTATTAAAAGAGCGCAAGCTATTTTAGGTTCTGAAGTAGATAAGCAGGATAATTTGCTAGAGCGTTTAAATCGACTTGTATGGCAAAAAGAAGAAGAATTATTGAAATTTAAACATAAAAGAGAAAAGATTATAAAAAAACTTAAACATGTATTAGAAAAGATAAGAAATAGAAACAAAAATTTAGAAGAAGAAATTCAGAAAGCTAAACAACATATTTTAAATGAATGGAAGAAAAATAAACTTAGTAGAAAAAAAGCACTAGAAAAGTTAAATAATTTAAAAAAAAGAATTGTTACTCCTACCCCTGTAAAAGAAGAGATTTTTATTCCTTCTGTGGGAGAAAAATGTTTGTATTTGCCTTGGCAAAGAGAAGCAAAAGTTGTGAGTGTTGACATTAAAAAGAAGCAATTAAAGTTAGATTTAGGAGGAGTAAGCGTTTGGTGTGTCTTCAGTGATGTCGCTCCTTTAAATCAGGCAAAAGAATGTAAACAATCTGGAGTGATTACCAAAATAGAAGAATGTTTACCGTTAAAGTTAGATCTTAGGGGATTTAGAGTAGAAGAAGCTTTAATTGAAGTAGATAAATTTTTAAATTTAGCCACGCTTAAGTGTGTTAATAAAATAGAGATCCTTCATGGAAAAGGTAGTGGTAGTTTAAGACGAGCGATACATGAGTTTTTGAAAGATCATTCGTTAGTAGGTAAGTACTATTTTGCTCCTCTTGAGCAAGGTGGAGAGGGTGTGACAATAGTAGAGTTGAATTAATTTTTTAGAGCAGCTAGAAATTATTATTTATGGACTTAGAAGAGATTATTTCAGAAATAAAAGATAGGTTAAATATTGTGGATATAGTAAGTCGCTATGTGGAATTAAGGCAAGTAGGGAGTCGTTTTGTTGCACCTTGTCCATTTCACCAAGAAACAAAGCCTTCTTTTAACGTAAATCCAGAAAAGGGTTTTTTTTATTGTTTTGGGTGTCAGGCAGCAGGAGATGTAATTCATTTTTATCAAAGAATAAATGGCTTAGAATTTAAAGAAGCTTTAGAAGATTTAGCAAAAGAGGCGGGAATTTCTTTAGATAAAAAAGAATTTGGAAAACCAAGTGTTAAAAAGATTTTTCTTTATTTACATAAGTTAGCAGTAGATTTTTTTAAAAAAAATTTATCCTCTGATTCAGGTAAGAAGGCGAGAGATTATTTAAAGAGACGTAATATTTCTGCTTTGATTAGTTCTAATTTTGAGTTGGGATACAGCTTAAATTCATGGCATTCTTTAGAAGAATTTTTTAGAAAGAAGGGGATTACAATAGAGGATGCAATAAAATGTGGACTCATTATTAGAAATGAAAAAGGACATTGTTATGATCGGTTTAGAGATAGATTGATGTTTCCCATTTTAGACTATCAAGGCAGAGTAGTTGCATTTGGCGCAAGAGCCTTAGGAGATGAAGAACCAAAATATTTAAATAGTAGTGAAAGTCTTATTTATAAAAAAAGTGAACATCTCTATGGTTTGTATCAAGCTAAGCAACATATAGTAAAGGAAAAAAGTGTTTTGCTAACAGAAGGTTATATAGATGTTCTTTCTTTAGTAGAGGCAGGTTTTAAAAATTCATGTGCTATTTTGGGTACTAGTTTAACCAAAGAACAAATTTTTAGACTTTCACAATTAACTTCAAAAATAATTTTGTTGTTAGATGGGGATGCAGCTGGACAAAAAGCTGCATTAAGAAGTGCTGAAATGATTTTAAGTCAGGGATTAGATTGCCAGGTGGCAATACTACCTAATGGAGAGGATGCAGATAGTTTTTTAAAGAAGTTTGGCTCAAAAGATTTAACTTATATTCTAAAAAATGCTGAAGAAGGTCTTGCTTATTGTTTAAAGATGGTTAGAAAAAATAAATCGCCTAAGGAACAAATTTTGTGGGTAGAAAATTTTTTAGATAAAATATCTGATTTTAAGTTAAAGTCTTTTTATCTTCCAAAGATAGCTTATGGCCTTGGTTTAAGTGAAAGCGAGTTGCGCCAGGGATTAAAGAATGTTTCCCAAACACAGACTATAAGGGATAGTGTATTTAGTAATTGGGATAAAGATGTTTTATGTATAGCAATTTTTTCTCCTCAAGATGCTAAAATTCTTGATCAAGAAGGTATTAAACATTTTTTACATACAAGACAGGCTCAAGAATTGTGGGACAAATTAATAAGGGAAGAGGATGTAAATTTTTTTACAGAAGAAGAAAGATCGTTTTTTATCCAAGTAAAACTTTATAAGGAAAAACAGTTTCAAATAAATAGAGAAAGTATTTTACAGGAAGTAAAACAGAGGTTAGAAACCAAAAAAAAATGCCTAAATAGGCAAAATTTACTTCTAGCTTTAAAAAAAGCTCAGAATAGAGGTGATCAGCAAGAGGTAAAAAGGATTTTATCTTTGTTGCAGAAAAAATTTAATTAATTTTGGATTTATGTAAGTAAAATTTTCGTTTTATAATTAGTAAGCTAGAGTTTAAAGAATTTCATTAATATAAAGAGGCTAAATATTTACTTTAGTAAGGGGGGAATATGAAATCCTTAAAAGATGTCCAACAAATTAAAGCCTTAATTGCAGAAGGCAAAAAGAAGGGCTTTTTGACTTTTGAAGAATTAAATAAGGCTTTACCTAACGATGTAAATAGTCCCGAGCAGATAGAAGAAATTATCGCAATCTTTGATCAATTGGATATTACTATTGTAGATGAAAAGGCCGGTAGACCTATATGTGTAGTACCAGAGGATACGAGCGATTTTGTAGAAACTCCTGCGGAAGAAGATGAGACAGAATTTGCAGGTGGTAAAGATCCTGTGAGAATGTATTTAAAAGAAATGGGAGCAGTGGGGTTATTAGATCGGGATGGAGAAGTAGCCATTGCTAAGAATATAGAAGCGGGAGAATTAGAGGTATTATATGCTTTAGTAGAAATTCCTGTAGTAATAGAAGAATTGATTAAAGTAGGTGAAGATTTGAAAAAGGAGCGTATAAAATTAAAAGATGTTGTAAAAACTATAGAAGAAGATGATCCTGCTGAAGAAGAAATGAATCAAAGGCAGAGGGTTATTAAATATTTAGATGAAATCAAAGGTATTTATAAGAAAAAGAAAAGTGTTTATGAGCGGTTAAATGACTGTGCTACATTAGAAAAAAGAGTATATGCAGTTCAAAAAAGAATTTTGGATTATAAGCAAGATGTGGTGGAAAGGCTGGTGGCAATTAAGTTAGAAAAGACTCTTATAGATAGACTTATCGAGTTGGTAAGGGATTATGTACGGCAGATGCATAATTGTATGAGAGATATTAGTGCTTATATTATTTCCCTTGGAAAAACCCAGGAAGAAGTTTTTGAGTTATTTAGTCAAGTAGATAATAGGGAAATAAATCCTGTAGTTGCTGCTGATGAGTTGGGTATGACTGTGGAAGAGCTCTTTTCTTTTAAAGAAATGATTTATGCGAAAAAGGAAATTTTAGAACGCTTAGAAGAAAAATGTAAACATGATGTTTATGAACTAGAAGAAGTTCTTTGGCGAATAGAAAAAGGATATCGTGATGCTTTAAGAGCTAAACAAGAACTTATAAGGGCTAACTTAAGATTAGTTGTTAGTATTGCTAAAAAATATACCAACAGAGGCCTTCAGTTTTTAGATTTGATTCAAGAAGGAAATATTGGCTTAATGAAAGCTGTAGATAAATTTGAGTATCAACGTGGTTATAAGTTTTCTACTTATGCTACATGGTGGATCAGGCAAGCAATTACAAGGGCAATTGCAGATCAGGCAAGAACTATTAGAATCCCTGTGCACATGATTGAAACAATTAATAAGCTTGTTCGGACCTCTAGATATTTAGTGCAGGAGTTAGGTAGAGAACCTACTCCTGAGGAAATAGCTGAACGTATGGATTATCCTGTTGATAAAGTTAAAAAGGTCTTACGAATTGCCAAAGAACCTATTTCTTTGGAAACTCCTATTGGAGATGAGGAAGATAGTAGTCTTGGCGATTTTATAGAAGACAAAAAAGCAGTAGCCCCTGCAGAAGAAGTAGTACATACAAAACTTTCTGAACTTATAGATAAGCTTTTATCAGAATTAACTCCTAGAGAAGAACAAGTCTTAAGAAAACGTTTTGGAATAGGAGAAAAATCAGATCACACTTTAGAAGAGGTTGGTAAATTGTTTAATGTAACTAGGGAAAGGATTCGACAAATTGAAGCCAAGGCTCTTAGAAAGCTTAGACATCCTATGCGTAGCTCCTGTTTAAAGTCTTATTATGAAAGTTAGTTGTTTGGTTGCAAACTTTAGAATATTGTTATTGTTAAGGCGACTATTTGTTGCGTGTATATTTTTTTATTTCTTATTTTCTGGTTTTTTTGTAGAAGCAAAATGCGTTTTTGTTTTTCCAAGAGGCGTTGCTGATGGAGATACTGTATTTTTAAGTAATGGCCTTCATTTGCGTTTGGCTTTAGTAGATGCTCCTGAGATTAATTATGAAGGTGGTCTTAGCCAGTATTATGCTAAGAAGTCTAAAAATTTTTTGTGGCATTTGATTAAACATAGACAATTATGTCTTAGGAATTTGACAAAGGATAGATTTGGCAGATTACTTGCCCAGGCTTACCTAGAAGATGGGAAGTGGATAAATTTTTTATTGATTAGAAAAGGATATGCATTTTATTTTCCTCATAAAGGAGAATTTAATAAAATTCTTTTAAGAGCTCAACGTTTGGCTATGCAAGAGGAAGTTGGTTTTTGGAAAAGGATCTTATCTTTACCTGCGGCAGCACAAGTTTTTTTAGGTAATAAAAAAAGCAGAAGATTTCATACATTAGAATGTAAGTTTGGAAGAAAGATATCCTCTAGACATAGAAGAATATTTTCTTCTCTTTATGAGGCTTTTTATTTTGGATATGCGCCTGCAAGGTGTTGTACAATTTGGCCATTAGAATAATAAATAAAGGAGATAATATGACCCAAGAAGAGTGGATTGTAATTGGACAGTTTGGAACTCAAGAACAAATAGATCAAGAGGTATCTAGAATAAGTGAAGTCGCGTTGGATGTTGGTTTAAATCCTGAAATGGTAATAGGAACCCAAAAGGTAGAGCAAGGATTTGAATTAATTATCCATCCTGAATTTTTTAACTACTTTCAAAGAACTTAAAAATGTCTAAATGGGATTTTTGGCCTTTTGGCCCTGGTTATGAAGGTGGCTTTTGGTATTCTGTAAGTAAGTTTGCGTTAGTAGGTGTTTTTTTATTAATTATAGTTGGCTATTTAAGATTTTTGTTTGGCCCAAAAGGTATTTTTAGAGAAGATCCTAAACGCTATACTCAAAAAAAGAAAAAAAATGAGCATAAGTTTAGACATTGAGCCATATTTTAGCTGGTTTAAGGAGTATGTAAAAAATTTTTACTTTGATAATCCAAAAGATCAGGAAAATATAAGATTAAAAGAAGATCATTCAGTAAGAGTTTTTAAGCACGCCAAATCTATATCTTTAAATGAAGGATTTGGAAAAGAAATTAAATTTTGTATAGAATTAGCTTCATTATTTCATGATATTGGACGATTTGAACAATATAAGCAATATAAGACTTTTCAAGATAAATTGTCAGTTAATCATGCTCTTTTGGGGTTTAAAGTCCTTAGCCAGCAGGATTTTTGGCGTAAACTGCCAATTAAGATACGTAGGTATGTTGGCATATCTATTCTTTTACATAATCGCTTAAATATACCTTCAACATTTAATAAGTCTTTAGGTTTAGTTGTTAAAGCTGTACGAGATGCTGATAAGCTAGATATTTTCAAGGTTATTTTAAAATATTTTGAAAATGGAAGTAACAATAAGGTGGTTATGTTAAATTTGTCAGACGCTCCTTTGGTTACTAAAACAGTATTAGATGATCTAAAACAAAAAAGATTAGTTGATTACAATAAAATGCAATATATTAATGACTTTAAACTATTGCTTGCTTCTTGGATATATGATTTTAATTTTAAATATTCTTATCAAGTGATTTTAGAAAATGATTATTTAGGCAAAATTTTTTCTTTACTTCCCAATAATACGGAGCTTAAAATAATATATCGTGAATTAAATGATTATTTAAAAAGTAACGTTGAGTAGGAGTATGTTATGTGTAGGGATATACTTGTTAGATTAAAATTATTTGTTTTTATTATAATTAGTTTCCAGTTGTATGGCTGTTTTTTTTTGGTAGTAGGAGGAGCAGGAGGTGCTGCTGGAGCAATATATTATAAAGGAAGAATAATAAAAACTATAAATGTCTACCATTCTACCTTACACAGGGCCACAATTAAAGCTTTAAAAGGAATGGGTCTACCTATTGAAAAAGAAAAGGTTAGATATAATGGCAGTAGTATAGAATCAAAGTTTTTAGATGAGACAAAAATTTGGATAGAAATAGAAGCTGTGAGTAAACATACATCTAAAATTTATATTAGAGTTGGTCTTTTAGGTGATGAAGAACGTTCTAGAATGCTTTTAAAGAAGATCTGGGCACAACTCTAATTTAGCTTTGGTTAGTGCTAGTTCGTCTAAAATAGAGATTAGTTGTCCATAAATACCTCCGTATCCTGGGAATTGGCCAAAAAGATGTTGTTTGAGGGCTTGTTGCGTAGTACAACTACTTTGTATTGGTGATGAGGGTTGCTTTTTAGTTAAAATATAACGCTCGGTTAAGATGAATTGTGTGCTTAGTTGAATAAATTTTGGCCACAACTTCTTAAATTTTGGTTCATAGGTTTTCCATTGTATATTTATTTCAGGAAGAGAGTTGTTTTGTAGATAATGAAGATAGGCTAAAATAAAGTTAAAAAACGATCCAGGAATTCCTCTTCTCCATGCTAAAAGCCAAGGACGCCGCCATAAAACTAAAAAATGTTCACAACAAAATTTTATAAAATTTAACATTTCAGAGTGTAAATCAGAGAAATGATTTTTTAGAGGCGAAGTTTGTTTTAGGTTAATTTGATTTGCTTGAAATTCATTTGGAATAGATAGATCTAAAAATTGGGCAAAGAGTTTATTCGCTTGAGGTGAAGCTGGAGTTTCAAGATGTGGATAACTTAGAATATATTTACCGTTCCCAAATTTGCCTTGAATAATACAAGGTTCATTTTTTAGTTTTAAGGGATTTAAATTGATTTGATAAAGTTGCTCCCAATCTTGAAGATTAGAAGTAATTTTATTTAATTTAAGATCTGAGATCCAAAAATCTTCCCCTGGTTTATCGTATTTTGCAAGTACCTTTATTTTAGAATAGATGTGGTTATATTCAAATTGAGATGGCCACCAAACAGGTAATAATAATTTTTCACTTTTAGTTTTACACCATATATCTCCACTAAAGTTTGGCAGTCTTTGGGAAAATTTTTTCCTAATAAGGGGGCAAAGATTTAGACTTTTTTCTTTTTTTCCTTTTAAAGCCAGCCCTGCTCCGCCACAAAATCCAATATAAACCCCTCCTTTTTTAACATAGTCTCTTATATTTTGAATTCCTGTTACAGTGAGTTTTTTAGCTTTTAAACTTGCCCATCCTCCTGGGACTATGAGATATTTAGGCTTGTATTTATTTAGCCAGTTGTTTTGAATGTCTTTAGCAGATATTATTGCTACAGGAAAAGATAGAGTTTTAAAAAAGTTTAAGACTAACAATACCCAGAGATGAGACTCATCCCATAAAATAGAAACGTAAAATGTTTTCATAATATTTTAAGAGAGAGGAAATAATTTTCCTCTCTCTTAGTTGATTTTACCTAAAAGTAAAGTTTAATTTAAGTTAAAACCATTTTTTGTAATTTAATTTTTTTCAATTTTATGAAATGTTTTTAAATGTTTTGTTTGGTTAGGAGTTTGGTATTCGGATTTGAAATATAAGCAATTGGTTGGGCAATTATCTACACATATTCCACAATATACACATTCAAAAGGATTTACCTCCCAAAGACCTGTTTTTTTATCTACTTTTATACAATTTACTGGACATTTTTTCGCGCATATACCGCAAAGCTTACACTCTTCTATGTTAATTTTTAACTCGCCTCTAACATTTTTAAATGGCTCTCTTGTTTCAAAGGGATAAAGTCTAGTAGAACTTTTAGAAAGTAAATTTTTTAAAATTGTTGGAGTGAAGTTTAACATATTAACCCCTTTTTTGTTTTAAAATTAAAATATGTATTTTAAAGTTCATCATGGTTTATCTTTCTGTACAACTTATGCAAGGGTCTATAGATAAAACAACTACAGGAACATTAGCTAATTCTGTACCTGGGAGCATTGCCAATAAGGCTGGGATGTTAGCAAAGGTTGGTGTTCTAATTCTTAGACGATCTAAAAATTTTTTCCCAGAAGCTTTAATATAATACATAAGTTCACCTCTAGGCTGTTCACTGCGAGTTATTATTTCTCCTTCTGGATAACCTTTTACTTTTACTTTAATTTCTCCTTCAGGTAATTTGGATATGGCTTCCCTAATTAAAGCAATAGACTGCAACACTTCTCTAAATCTTACCTTACATCTTGCATAACAATCTCCATCTTGCTCTACTATAGGCTCAAATTCTAGTTCTTTATATGCCTGATAACCTGTTTGTCTTACATCTTGGGCCACTCCACTTCCACGTAAAGTTGGACCACATGCACCAAGTTCGTAGGCTTTTTCAGCAGACAATACACCTAAACCTTTTGTTCTTTTTTCCACAGAATAGTCTTGAAAAAATACCTTTTCTAACTCTTGAAATTCTGTTTCTACATCTTTAAGTTCTTTTAAAATCCAATTACATTGCTCAGAAGATAAATCTCGTCTAACTCCTCCAATCACATTAACAGAAATTATAACTCTATTGCCTGCAGTTGCTTCCATTATATCCATAATTTTTTCTCTAATACGCCATGTTTGCATAAAAAGGCTTTCAAATCCAAAGGCATCAGCAAAAAGACCTAACCAGAGCATATGGCTGTGCATACGGTGTAGCTCAGACCAGATAACTCTTAAAAAGTCTGCCCTAGGAGGAATTTCTATATTCATGAGTGCTTCTATGCCTTGGGCATAAGTTGCAGCATGAATGCAACTACAAATGCCACAAATTCTTTCTACTACTTGTACCAATTGATGGAAATCTTTTATGTCTGCTAATTTTTCTAATCCTCTATGAATATAACCTAATTGAGGAGTAGCCTCTGTAACCACTTCATCTTTAGTAGTAAGAGTTAGATGAATGGGTTCTGGTAATACAGGATGTTGCGGACCAAAGGGTATAACTGTAGGAGCCATTAGTTTGTACCTCCATTATCTTCTTGTTTTATTGTCATTGAGCAATAAGGAGCTCTAAGATCTGTTTTTTGGTCTAAATAGAGATGTCCTTCAAAACTTAGAACTAAATCTTTGAATTTTACCCCAAAGTGATCTTGAATTTCATTTTCAATTAAAAAAGCGCAAAAATAAATTTTTGATATACTTTGAATAGGCTCTTCTTTAGGAAATAGAATTCTAAAGTTAATAGTCTGAAAGTTTTTATCAAAATGATAGATAATTTCTAGATGATTATCGCTTTCTACTGCACTAAAAGTGACTAATCTATAACCTTGATCTTTTAGATTTTTTACTTCTTCTAAGAGGTTTTCTAGGGCAAGGTTTTTTATGTTTTTATCCAACATCTTCTTTCTCCACCTTTTGGTTTTGTTTTGCTGTTTTTTGAGCTAAAATTTCTAAAGCCTGAACAACGCCATCAATAATAGCCTCTGGTTTTGGCGGACAACCTGGGACATACACATCAACAGGAATAACTTTATCTATTCCGCCTATAATATTGTACGCATCTTTGAATATACCTCCAGTATTCCCACAACTTCCCACAGAAACAACAACTTTTGGGTCTGGCATTTGATTGTAAAGATTTTTTAATACATGTTTATTTCTATTATTGACACCACCTGTAACTAATAGAATATCAGCATGTTTTGGGTTTCCTGTATTTATAATGCCAAAACGCTCTACATCATATATAGGAGTTAGGCAGGCTAGTATTTCTATATCACAGCCATTACAACTGCTACAGTCATAATGTAAGAGCCAGGGAGATTTTATTTTTGATTTTTGTAATATTTTGTTTAATATACTCATTGTTTTTTCACCTCTATCTCTAGTTTACAAATTTATTAGCATATAAAAATGCAATATTAAAAAGCGCTAAAGATATGCCCACTCCCCAGACATATCCTAACATCCATCTCCAAGTTGCTCTGCTAACTAAGTTATCAACAAAGACTTCAGCAAAATAAGTTATGGCTAATAAAATTATAAGGCCAAAGATATTTGTTGACCAAAATAAAGCACAAATTCCTAAAACTAAAATAATTTCATACCAATGTCCTAATTCTATTAAAGCCAAATGAGGGCCAGAATATTCTGTAAGGATGCCTTTAACAATTTCTTGATGACCGTGATGAGAAGTAGAAATATCAAAGGGGGATTTTCTAAGCTTTATGGTAAGGGCAAAGCCCAAGACTAAATAGATAAGTGGTAAGCTTAAAAAAATGGGTTTAGGATAGTTTAAGATAGCGTCTATTTTAAAACTTCCAGTCACAAAATAAATGCTTACAAATACTACAATTAATAGAGGTTCATAGGTAAGCATTTGAATAAGTTCCCTTTGTGCTCCAATTTGGCTATAGGGAGAAGGGGTTGCAGATGCGCCAATGGTTAAAAATACAGAACCAATAGTTAAAACAAAAAAGATCATAAGTAAGTCAGATTTTAAGGCAAATAAGAAAAGGGCGCTGATAGCAGAAATAAGGTACATCCAGGCACAAAATACTTGAACACTATTTACAGCCATTTTTTGTTTGGCAAATAGTTTTAAAAGATCATAAAAAGGTTGAAGAATAGGAGGACCATAGCGTCCTTGAAGCTTAGCTGTTAATTTACGATCTATGCCCGCAATAATTCCTCCTAATAAAGGAGCAATGATAATGGCAAGAATAGCTATAATGATATTTTGTATTGTAAACATTTTTCACTCCTCTTTTTTAAAAAACACCTGCAATGCTTACTATAATTGTTCCAATTGCAATGATGTTAATACCAAGCATTAATTTTTCTTCTCCTAAATATTCTAATAGATAAAAATTACCAGCAGTAAATTTAACAAATTGATTTAATGGTCCTAAATGTCCATAATTATCGTTTTGAATTTCCTCTATTCCAGACATATAAGGATTTACATAGGTACGTTTACTGTATTTTTTAATAACATGAATTGTCCAAATTGTGGCTATGATAAAAAATAAGAATAAAGGATAAATAGAAAATGCTCCTACTTCACTATTAAATCCTCCTTGAAGAAGGGAATATGATATCGTTTTATAATATAGTTTTAATGTTGGAACAATTATATTAGAGTAAATTGGTAAAACCAAAATACTTAATAGTGCAATAAGTAAGGCTAAAGGGAAAAAACTTAACCTTATAAAAAGAGGAAGTATTTCTTGAGAAGGTTTTTTGTTTTTAGTGTGGCATAAAATAAGGCCTGCCCAACGAGCCCAAAACACCACTGTAAAAGCACTTCCTAGGGCCAACATAATTACTACCATTGGATTTTTAGAAGAAGCTTCTATTATCATCCACTTACTTAAAAGAGCTCCAAAAGGAGGGAGAAACATGGTAAGCATGCCAAATGCCATAATTAAAGTTGTTTTAGGCATTTTCAAGTAAAGTCCACGCATATCTTCGATTATTCTGCTTCCTATGTTTTGTTCTATATAACCCATACCCATGAATAAAAGTCCTTTAGAAACAGCATGAAAGAGAATAAGTAGGATCCCAGCTCCAATAGCTGCAGGAGATCCTATTCCTGCACAAGCTACAATCATTCCCAAATTTCCAATAGTGGAGTAGGCAAGAATTTTTTTCCCATTCTTTTGGCTAAGAGCTAAAATGGAAGTTGCAATAAAGGTAAATGCACCTAAGAAAGCAAGATAAGAAGAAAAGAGTGTTTTTTGATAAATAGGAGCTAGACGTAAGATAAGGTATACTCCAGCATTGACCATAGTCGAAGAGTGTAAAAGAGCAGATACTGGTGTAGGAGCTACCATTGCACCTGTGAGCCAACTTTGAAATGGAACTTGAGCAGATTTAGTAAATCCAGCTATGCAAAGTAAAGCCATTACTAACAACATACTGCTGCCAATTTTGCTGTTAAGAAGTAAAGTTATCTCTAGTGGAAGGTGATTTAGAGCTAAGATAAAGAGTCCCAAAATAAAGGTAACTCCCCCTAAAAGATTCATCCATAATGCTTTTTGGGCATTGGCTTTTGCCTCATCTGTATCATCATGACCTATTAGCATGAAGGAGCAAAGAGTAGTAACTTCCCAAAAAAAATACATCCAAAGTAAATTATTGCTTAGAATTAAGCCATTCATTGCTCCTAAAAAAATTAGCATAAAAAAGAAGAATTTATTTTGTTTTGAAGTAGTTAGATGTAAATGTTCTTCATGTCTTTTCATATACTGTAAGGCATAAATAGTGATAATAGACCCAACAATTGAAACTATTAAAATCATCATAAGAGAAAACTTATCTGCTACTAAAGGATATATATCAGATTTATTATGTATAATTTCAACAAGAAATAAAATTATTATTTGTATAGATGACATTATAGTGATTGTTCTGTTTTTTAATTTTGTACCAATAAACACAATATAAAATAATAGTAAAAAATCCAACCCACATATAAGATAATCATAAAAATTATTAATTTTTGTAAATGTATTAGTTATGGGAAACGGTCCTTTTATGTAGAGTAGTATAGATAGTGTTGATAGAAAAATAGAATTTAGTATAACTACTACTTTACGTGGAAATGAAGAGTTTAAGAACAAACTTAAAAGGCCTGTTCCTATTGGGATAAGAATACATAAAAGTGCAATACTTGGCCAATTCACGTCCTCCTCCTTTTTTTTATTTTTGCTTTGGGCTTTTGGCTGGGATTATTTTTTTCTGAAAGGTTTTGCAGTTATATTATATCTTTTCATAATTTGCTGAAGGGCTTGTCTTTCGAGACCACAATTTCTTGCTGCTTGAGTAACGTTTCCTCCTGTTTCTTTAAGTAATTTTCCTAAGTATAATTTATGAAATTTTTTTAAAATATATTCTTTAGCTTTTTTATAAGGTAAATTGGGAATTAAATTTAGTTCTGGTGATATATTTGGGTTTTTATATGGTTTTAAGCCGATGTGTTCAGGACGTATTTCCTCTTCAGGGGCAAATAATATTCCTCTTATAACAATATTTTCTAGTTCTCTAACATTTCCTTCCCAGTCGTTTTCGAGAAAAATTTCCATAAGTTCAGGGGAAAGGCGTTTATTAGGTCTATTTAGTTCTTGTCCGTGTTTTTTTAAAAAATGGTTTACTAAAAGAGGAATATCTTCTTTTCGTTCCCTTAAAGGGGGCAATTCTATAGGAATAACGTTTAGTCTGTAATAAAGGTCTTCTCTAAATTTGCCTTGTTTTATAGCTTCTTGTAAATTCCTGTTAGTAGAAGCAATAACCCTTACATCCACACTAATAGTTTTAGTATCTCCTAATGGTTTAATGGTTTTTTCTTGGAGAACTCTAAGTAATTTAGTTTGGATATTAGCGCTTATATCTCCTATTTCATCTAAAAAGATAGTGCCCTTGTGAGCTTCTTGAAAAAGACCAATTTTATTTTGGGTAGCGTGAGTAAAAGCTCCTTTTTTATATCCAAACAGCTCACTTTCCAAGATGTGTTCAGGAACAGTTGGACAATTTACTGCTACAAAAGGAAAATCTTTTCTTTTGCTTAGGGAGTGTATTGCCCGTGCAACTAAGTCTTTTCCTGTACCTGATTCCCCAGTAATCAATACAGTTATATCTGTTGTGGCAACTGTTTGAATAAGCTCATAGATTCTTTTCATTTTGGGGCTGGTACCAACAATATCTTGAAAAGAGGTGCATGTCCGAATATCTTTTTGCAGACGTAAATTTTCTCTAAGCAATCTGCTTCTTTCTAAGGCTTTTTGCAAAGTGAAGGAAATAGTTTCTGTATCAAAAGGTTTGGTAATGAAATCGTATGCACCACTTTTTATTGCTTCTACAGCCAGCTCAATGCAACCATGGGCAGTCATCATTACTATGGTCATCCATGGGTGATCTTCTAGAATAAATTGTAAGAGTTCTAAACCACTCATCCCAGGCATTTTCATATCTATGAGGACAACATCCATGCTTTTTTGAGATAAAATATTTAAGGCTTCTTCTCCTGATAGAGCAGTTTCAATAATACATTGCAAATCTTCTTCTAAGCTTCTTTTTAACAATCTTAGAAGGTCTGGTTCGTCATCTACAATTAAAATACGTTCTCTTACCATAATTACTCTCTTATTGGTAAGGTTATTAAGAAAGTGGTTCCCTGGCCTACCTTGCTAAATACTTTTATATCTCCATCATGTTCTTTAATTATTCCATAGCTTACAGAAAGGCCTAAACCCGTTCCTTTTCCTGTTTCTTTAGTGGTAAAAAAAGGATCAAATATTTTTGAAATGTGATGAGGTTCTATCCCACATCCTGTATCTTGAATTTTTATCTCCACAGTATGCTTCTTTTCAAGGTAATTTGTTGATATTGTAATTTTGCCATCTTCTCCAATAGCATCTTTAGCGTTCATAAATATATTCATAAACACTTGTTTTATTTTATCTCCATCTAGAACCATAGAAGGGACATTTGGATCATAGTTAGTTTCTATTTTAATTCTATCAAATTCAAATTGTTGTGAAGCAACTTTTATAACTTCTTTTATAAGCTCGTTTAAATTAATAAATTGTTTTTGAGTTTTTGATCTTCTAGAAAATTTTAAGAGGTCGTTAACTATATTTCTGCAAGCACATACATGTTTTTCAATTATACGTAAGTCTTCATATTTTTGAGTTCCTTTTTGCTCATGTTTTAATAAAAGTTGGGTGTAACCTAGAATAATATTTAGAGGATTATTGATTTCATGAGCTACTCCAGCAGCTAACTTCCCGATAGATGCTAATTTATCTGCTTGTAATAGCTGTTGTTCCATTGTTTTTCTTCTAGTAATATCTTTTACTAAAAAGTGAAAAATTTCTTTTAAATTAGAGTTTTTTTCTTTTTCTTCAAAGTATTCTACTGTACCGTTTAAAAGTACATAGCGAATATTTTTTTTTACCGGACTTACTAGTTCAGTTTCAATATCATTTATATAGCCCTGATTAAGAAGTTGGGTGACAATTTTGTCCCAGTCTGAATCATGAGCAAAAAAAGATTTCAAATAATGTTTTTTTTGAAGTAGGTTTTCTTTTGCTAATCCCAAGAGAGAACTGCCTGCCGTATTTAGCTCTAGAATAAGTCCTTTTTTATCAGTTACGACAATCATATCCCTAGAAGATTCAAAGATACGCCGATATTTTTTTTCAGAAGATTTTAGTTTAAGAGTTCTTTCAGCAACCAAATCTTCTAAATGTTTATTTAGATATAGAATTTGTTCATGACTTTTTTGTAGAGCTTGTTTATCTCTTATAATTGTTTGGTAAATTTTCCATATCCTTTCAAAGAATAGAGTAATAGATGCTACTAAAATAAATGTTATAGTATTAAATGCTCCACTATATGGTCGTAATTTTTTCCATATATCTGTATGTCCACTTACAATTAATAAGTCTTTTGCAATATGACCAATTCCTCTTGAAAGAGCAAAAAAAGCAAGACCACTTGTAATCCATAGAAAATATATCCATACAGCATTTTCTTTATCTTGCAGAAATAGATAAACAGCCATGTATACACATAAAAATGAGATAACTATCATTAAAGAAGAACCAACGAAATCTACGGTCCATATTGGGAGCATTGGTAAAGTCATTTTAGTTCTCTCGCCTTATCTATAAAACAACGTAAAGCAAAGTATAAAAAGAGTATACCAGGGACACAAAATATATGATCCATTTTAGCAAAATAAAAAATAAGGGTATGTAGTTCATATCCAGGTAGAGAGACCAATACTGCTTCTAAGCTTCCAGCATTTTTAATAATAAAAAAATTTTGATTCTCCAAATAATGGGCTAAAATAGCATCTATATTCCAAATAATAAAACAAAGAGCACTGTATTTAAGATATCTCCAACCTTTTTCTCGATAAAGATTTCTCTTTTTTAGCCAATAAATTAAAGTGACCATAGATAAAATAAAAAAGAAATGCGCTAACTGGTGTACATACAAACCTTCTGGGTGAGAATGAACTTGGGTGGCCAAGCAAAGCTTAGGATTGATTAGTAAAATTAAAATTGAGGTAAAAAAATATAATAATTTCAACATATTATGCACAGCTCTGCTTTTTTTAGGGTTTTGACCATAGTATCCATTTGGAGTTAAGTCAAAGAGAGTTTGGATAAAATCCAAACTCTCTTGGTGAGTGGTTAAAAACAGTTGGTTAAACTGCTTCAAATTTAAATAAAGGGCATCCTTTACATACATCAAGTCCTGGCCAAGGTTGAGATCCTTTACCTAATAAAGATGCTCCTTCTCCCATAGCAACGCGTTTTTGTTGTTGTGTTATAAATGGTTCTATGTGTTTGCCAGGGATAAAAACATTAAGGTATGCCATCTCTGTTTTTCCTGATGTTTTAGAGCCAGCACACATTGTAGTCATATTAGCTGTGTTATTGTTAAAGGCCCAAACACTACCTGAACATACTGCAGAGTTGGGGGTATGGAAAAAGGAAAGGTTAGGTTTTTTCATGCCGCCCATGTAATCATTTAAGATATGATAAGCCTGATATGGCGTACAAATCATAAATAAGAGATCTGGTTTAATCTCTGCTTTATCAAAAAAGTCAATTGGAGCCATATAAATACCTTTACAGCCTTTTTCCAAACGAGCTTTTTGTTGAACAGCTTCCCAAGCAAGGTCTTTGTCGATTAAATACTTGAGATGCCGTTTGGTATCAGCTTCTTGTTCTAAGTCTCTAAAATTAAATACTGGCCAGGCATTTTGACATAAAAGTTTCTCTGGTTTCATGTAAAATGCCATTCTGTTTTGGCGTGCAGCAGTTAAAAATTGGCAGTAGGTAATTTTAACTTTGGCTCGGTGAGTGATAGGTAAGCTGGACTCAAGAGATTCATCATACACAAAGGTGATGCCTACAGGATCAAAGTCCAAACGAAGATTCCAAATAAGTTGCTCTCGTACTTTACTGTACTCCATCTGTTCCTCCACAATATTTTTTTGTTTTTTGCTCCTAAAATAAACGGAGCTTAAGCAAGCTTGCCCTCAGCAAAAAAGGTGCCATTTTAAAAAGTTAGATAATATCCAGGTTATACATAGCTTTTTTTATTTTTTGAAAGGTGTAGTCGCAATATTTTTTTGTCTTTTTGTTATTCAATTTAGAAGTAAAAAAATAAGGAAGACCTAATTTTTTCAACTCATGCAATAAATTTATTGCACTGAAAGAAAGTTTTTGCGTTTGGGGTGAAGAGTAAAAACAAAGGATAAGAAAAATTATGCTTAATGCCTTGGATTTATTTTGTTTTTTAAAAACGATTAAATATAAAAAAGTGGTACATAGTTTGCTAAGAGGATTTGGCTTTGGGCTGGCTTGGGTATTTATGGGTATTTATAAGTAAAAAATTATAAATGAAGGAGGGTCGTAGTGAAAAAGAGATGGGTGTTTTTTAGTTTTTTGGTTTTAGGCTTATTGTTTTTAATTAGTCATCCTGCGTTAGCGGACAGGTTAGGTGAAGCGATAGCGCAGGCTCCTAAGGGAGAGGGAGCGGGGATGATTAATGAAGGGGCAGCAAAGG